>JAOADS010000118.1 GCA_026417195.1 Ignavibacteria bacterium
AACTGAACAACGGGAAAACTACCTGCCTGTCAAAGTAATTGAAGAATTCAATTAGTGTTAAGACAAGCAGGATTATCCGCGGAGATTTTATCTCTTTCAGAGTTTCTCCTCTGTTTTTTTACTTAGAATAGCTTTTCAGGAGCTCGGTAAATAATCTTACACCGAATCCAGTTGCTCCCTGAGGGGTCTGATATTCTGCAGCCAGTTCAGCCGGACTGAAACCTACACTGGCTATATCCAGATGTGCCCAGGAATACTTACCTTTTGTAAATTTCTTCAGGAATATTCCTCCCATGATGGTGCCAGCCTGACGTCCAACGCCGGTGTTTTTAATGTCTGCTATTTCACTGTTCATCAGCTTGTCATATTCATCGTATAAAGGCAATTCCCAGACTCTCTCTCCTGTTAGTTCGCCAGCTTCAAATATTTTTTTTATGAGGTCTTTATCATTTCCCATAAGTCCGGCGAGAAGATGTCCGAAACATATTATAGCTGCTCCTGTTAGGGTGCATATATCAATAACAGCCTTTGGTTTATAATTTGCGGCGTATTCCAAAGCATCTGCAAGTATAAGTCTTCCTTCAGCGTCTGTATTATCAACTTCAATGGTGATTCCTCCGTAACTTTTAATTACATCTCCGGGTTTATATGAACCTCCGTCCGGCATGTTTTCTACGGCAGGTATCAGACCAATCAGATTCATTTTATATTTCAGTCTGGCAACAGCTTCAAATGTTCCTACAACAGCTGCAGCACCGCCCATGTCCATTTTCATATCACCCATTCCCTGAGACGGTTTGATAGAAATTCCCCCAGAGTCAAAGGTTACACCTTTACCGACAAGTATAACGGGTTTCTCAGACTTATTAGCCCCGAAATACTGAAGGATCAGAAAACGCGGCGGGTTTTTGCTTCCCTTACCTACACTCAGAATGCAATTCATATTAAGCTGAGCAAGTTTTTTCTCATCAAAGACAGTTACTGAGTAACCGGCTTTTGATGAAGATTTTTTGACAACTTCTGCGAATTTATCTGGAGTGAGGAGATTAGACGGTTCATTTTCCAGATCCCTTGCCATAATTGCTGCATCACAGATTATACGAGAGTCTCTAACCGCGTCCGATGCTTCTTTGGTATATTTAGGTGAATCAGTGAAGAAAATAACTTCACTTAGAGGCTGAAAGTCATTTTTTGTATGATATTTTTTAAGATTATATTGCGACAGAAAAATACCTTCAGAGATTGCCTGCATTATTTCATAATGATTTCTGCCGGTAATGCTTTTTACCTGAGAAAGATCGGGGATTTCAAATGCTGATACAGAGAGTTTCAGAGAATTCATTTTCTTAGCAGCAACTGCATAGGCATTTCTAAGTTTTTCCAGGGTGATTTCTTTGGATTTCCCCAGCCCTATGATCATTAGTCTTTTGGATTTGTGATCGGGTCCGAGATAAACCATAGAAGTTGAATTAAGAGTTCCCTTAAAGTCATTTGTTTCAATTAAAGTATCTAATGAGCCTTTAAACAGAGTGTTAAGCCACTGAAGCTTCTGTGATGCTTCATCTTCAAATGCAACAGATGCTACAACATCTGCTCTCATGTCCTTGATTTTCTTTACTTCAAATTTTGTTTTCATCTTCCTATTATTTTTTGATTATTGTTTTATAAATTTTTCAGAGTTTAAAATTATATTAGAGATTAGTTCATTTAAGTTTCCGTTATTTACAAATGTTCCGGATGCATTTTTATGGCCTCCGCCACCGAAAATTTTTGCAAGCTCGTTGCAATATATATCTCCCTTGGATCTGAAACTGACTTTGATTCCGGTTTTAGTCTCTGTAAACACAATCCCTAAAACTACAGTTTCAAGAGACATTAAATGTGCAGATAAACCATCTACTGCATATTCATCTGTATTTGTTGCTAAAAAGTCATCCTGAGTAATATAAGAATAGGCTAATTTTTCATTGTATTCCAGACGGATCTTATTCAGAAATCTTCCTAGTAAATGCAACTTGCCCGGAGTTGCACGGTTATAAACCTCTGAGTAAACTTCAAAAGGCTTAACCCCCATTTGAATTAATTCCGCACTGATTCTGTGAGTTTCAGGATTTGTTCTGTCAAACCTGAAAGAGCCGGTATCTGTCATTATAGCAGTATATAAGGCAACAGCCATTTTATAAGTTATCTCAATCTTTGTATTTTTAAACAACCTGTAAATTATTTCAGCAGTTGCCGGGGCATCAGTATCAGATAGAACAAAATCGAAATTATTCAAATCTGTGTTCAGGTGATGGTCAATTACTACTTTTTTAGATTTAGAACCACTGATATGTGGTCCTATTGTCCTTAGTCTGGTTAAATCGTTCGTGTCTAAAATAATAAATACATCAGTTGTTTGGAAAATGCTCCCGTGAAGTTCTTCACTGAATTTCTCTATTCTGTTGTCCGGATCAAGAAATCTGAAATTGTAAGGTGTTTCAGAATAGTTAATGATTCTCACAGATTTCCCGATTCTCTCCAGATATTCCAGAAATGCTATTTCACTGCCTAATGCATCTCCGTCCGGATTAACATGAGTAGTTAATATAAATCTTTGATTATTATTAATTAAACTTATCAGATCAGAGTACATATATGCAAACTGGAAATATAATTAAAAAATACTGATTTAACAATGGTTAATTTGATTATTTTCTGATAAGAATTTTTAATCCCATATCGTAAGTTCATATACATAACTTCAATCGTCAATAAGCACTTCTGTATTTTAGGAATTAATTTATTGCAAAACATTACTGTTTTCCATTGTATTTTTTTTATCTGATGAATAACTTTAAAGTTAATTATTTAGATAATAGTTGAGTATTATAAATATTTTTCTGTCTTTATATTTTTTTATTGGACTCAATTTGTTTTCACAGCAGTATGTGAACATTTCTGTTTCCCCTCTTAAAAAAGAATTCACAGTTTCAGAAAATATAAAGATTAATTTAAAGGCTGATATTCAGTCTGGTTTCCACATTAATGCTAATAAGGTAAATGATGAAGACCTGATCCCCACAACCCTTAAAATTGAATCTGATGATTTTAAAGTGATCAAGATAAACTGGCCGTCTTCCCATAAATTTAAGTTTAGTTTTTCTGAAACTGAACTTGATGTTTATGAAGGAAGTATAAATGTTGGTATTAATCTTAAAGCAAATAGTAAACTTGAACCAGGGAACTACGAAGTTAACGGTGTATTCAGTTATCAGGCATGTAATGACCGTGCATGTTTCGCTCCGAAAGATATACCATTTTCAGTTAATATCAAAATTAAGGAAGATACCTTAAAAACGGATACCGCAAAAAAGATAATTCAAGATACCTTAAATTTAGGTGATACTACAGACAGAAGTGAGAAAAAAGATACATCAGACATTATAACTACCTTAACAGAGAATCCTAAAACTACTGATGTTGAAAGAAAAGCAAACCCTTCAAATGAAATTGCCTCTTATGTTGAAGAAAAAGGGTTGTTTCTTGCGTTGATTTTCGTCTTCCTCATAGGTCTGGCACTGAATCTTACTCCTTGTGTATATCCTCTTATACCTATAACAATAAGTTATTTCGGGGCACAGGTTAGTAATTCACAGGGGAAGAAGATTTTAATAGCTTTAATTTATGTACTTGGCATGTCTGTTACTTATTCTCTTCTTGGTTTAACGGCTGCTCTTACCGGCGGAGTGTTTGGCAGCATATTACAGAATCCAGTAGTGATATCTATCCTTGTACTTATTTTCATCGCTCTTGCTTTAAGTATGTTCGGACTATATGAGATTAGAATTCCTCAGGGTCTTATGGCAATAGGAGGTAAAAATCGCGAAGGATATATAGGAACATTTGTAATGGGACTTACAGTTGGTATCATAGCTGCTCCTTGTATAGGACCTCTTGTTCTTAGTCTTCTGGTTTACGTTGGACAATTAGGAAATCCATTCCTTGGATTTATAATGTTCTTTGTTCTTTCATTGGGTCTTGGTTTTCCGTATATTTTTCTTGCTGTATTTTCCAGTTCAATAACTAAGCTGCCTCGCTCAGGTGCTTGGATGGAAGGGGTTAAAGTTATTTTCGGACTTATGATGCTTGGTCTTGCCCTTTATACTGCCCAGCCTCTGATGGGATCAAAAGTTTATGAAATTATTTTCCCGGTATTTCTTATATTTTGTGGTGTATATTTAATCTTATTTGACAAAAAGGCGCTCACGTCACCAGTTTACACAAAGTTTAAGTTTATCATAGCTATAATTTCTATTATCTGGGGTGCAATTATAATCCCTAATTTCAGCGAGGAATCTGTTGCTAAAGGGAAATATGAATGGCAGATGATTAATACCAAGCCTGGAATAGATGCTTCTATTTCTTCAGCAGGTGGTAAACCTACGATGATAGATTTTTATGCTGACTGGTGCGCACAGTGTAAAGAGCTTGATAAATATACTTACGTTGACCCCCGTGTTATAGAGCTCGGTATTAGATTTAATAACATTAAGGTTGATTTAACCAAAGGCAATAAAGAGATAGAGGAAAGTTTCAAGATACAGGGATTGCCAGTAGTAGCATTTATAAGACCGGACGGCAAGGAAATAGAAGATTTAAGAGTTACTGGTTTTATGAATGCAGATGAATTTCTTAAGGTCATGCAGAAAGCCCTGGAAAATTAAACTAAAATTTAAATGGCTATTAAAATATTTTTAATCATAATTATCACAGCTGCCCTCAGATTGAATTGCCAGTTGAAAAAATTTTCTGATGGTGATTTTAAAATAAAACTTTCAGAGTATGTTGAGAAAAAAAATACAAAATCACCATTTCTGGGTTTTTTATTGGGAGCAGCTGTTCCCGGGCTTGGACATGTTTACGCTGGGAAATTTTCAAGTGGTAAATATTTCATGATTTCTGAAGCAGCCTTGTGGCTAACCTATGCTGGTATGACTATTTACGGGAACTGGTTACTAGATGATGCCTATGGTTTTGCAGTTATAAATGCCGGTGTTAATTTATCCGGCAAATCTAAGGATGATATATTTTTTACCAACATAGCGAATTATAATAATGTTGAGGATTATAATAACGACATGCTCAGAAGAGGTGAATATGATAAAGTTTATCTACCCGGAACCGGTTATGATTTCTACTGGAACAGTGAGGAAGCCAGAAAACTTTACAGGGAAGATAAATTAGGTGGAGACAGAACTTTAAATGACAGGCTATTTACTATTGGTGCCGTAGTGATAAACCACATCTTAAGTGGTGTCAGTGCAGTCTTTGCAGTTAACTCTTATAATTTAGATTTGAAGAAGCGTTCTGGAGGATTAAGGTTATCAGCAGGTGTTATAAGAAATCTTGGAAAGACTGATGGTATTAAAATTAATTTATCAAAGACGTTCTAATATAGAGTAGATTTGAGCTTCGGTGAAAAAGAAATCATCAATCTTATGATGATAATAGAATATGATGGAATAAATTACTCTGGCTGGCAGAAACAGAAAGATAAACTAACGATTCAGGGAACGATTGAAAATGCTTTAAAGACCCTATTGCCTGATGAAAAAATTAATTTAACAGGTGCAGGCCGAACAGATGCCGGAGTAAGTGCATTAAATCAATGTGCTAATTTCAAAGTCAGAAGAGCATCATATCTGAAATATAAAGACTTCAGGTACAGACTAAACTCCCTGTTACCTAGCGATATTGCAGTTAAAAAAATAAAGGAAGTAAATCTGGATTTTCATGCCAGGTATTCTGCTGTAAGCCGTATTTATAAATATTATTTTACATTACGCAAAAGAGCATTGGACTCCAGCAGATATTTCTTTATCAGGAATGAATTTAATCTGGAGAAAGCAGAGGAATTTTTAGAGTTGATTTCAGGGTATCATTCATTTAAGAGCTTTTGCAAAAACAAGGTAGACAGAAGGGATTTTATGTGCAACGTATTTTCTGCGAAAATCAGGAAACTTAAAGATAACTGTATTGAGTTTGAAATTACAGCAAACAGATTTCTGCATTCTATGGTCCGCTCAGTTGCAGGGGCGATGTTAAAGATTGCATCAGGTGTATTAAGTTTAAGTGAAGTGAAGGAAAAATTTTTAAAACAAAAACCAATTGGCGTTCAGAATCTACCGCCCGAACCTTTAATGTTATATAAAATCAACTATGAAAATATTTAAATTAAATTCCTTAAGCCTTTTATTTCTGTTATTCCTTACATCACAGGTTTTTGCCCAAGATTTCAGTGAGTTCAGGCTGAAAGGTTATGACCAAAAATATTTTAGGATAGCTAATGACTTTAATAAGCCTTCAGATCAAGGGTTTTCCCACAAGATTAGGAACTATAAATTTATTAATAATGTAACTTATTTTTCACCTGAAATTTTACAGAAGCCGAAAAAGAAAAAATCAGTTGCCCTCGGAGTTTTATTGTCAGCCATTTTACCGGGAGCAGGTGAGTTCTACGGCGAAAGTTATCTGAAAGCAGGTATCTTTCTAGGTGTGGAGCTTTTGGCTTGGGGCACATATATTTATTTCACGGGCAGAGGAGATAAGAAAGACGAAGAGTTCAGGAAGTTTGCAGATCAAAACTGGGATGTGAGGAGATATGCCCGCTGGTTGAATGATCAGTTCCAGCAGAGTATAAATTGGCAGGAACCAGATCTTCAGGAGTTACGAAGGCAGATTATACTCGCTGAGCAGGAGCTGAGGTTTTCTCACACCTTGCCGGAATATTATACTCAGCAGTATTATGAAGTAATCGGAAAATATCAGACCTTCATGGGTGGCTGGGCAGATGCCTGTC
>JAOADS010000119.1 GCA_026417195.1 Ignavibacteria bacterium
GGTAAGGTTAATCCCTGAACTGTTCCGTTGACGTTTTTTGTAAACCAGAAACCCTGTCTGTAAAAATTGGAATCATTCGTTGAAAGTGAAACCAGCATATATTCAGCAGTGGAGTTTTTAATCTGTGTTGCGATATTTCCAAGTATTTCGTTATAGTCCATGGTAAGGTTGAATATAACAGAACTACCTGAAATCACTTTCGCTCCTCCTATAAGTCTTACACCGTCAATTGTATCGGGTCTGTCAAATGGAGGCTCTATGGTTATAATAGCATCTTCTGTGTTATTTATATTAGTAATTTTACTGAGGCTGAAAGCGTCTGGTGGCGTTATATTTCCATCACTGGTGATATTAAACCTCCCTATACTTCTGTAAGCATTGTCACCGTGTTCAAGAGAGCTTTCAACAGCGATCCAGGCTTCATAAATTCCCTGATTCTGAGTAAGAGGTTTTAATCCTGAAACAGTTACTTCTACCTTGTTACGGTCATGTATTATACCTGCATCATCACATGAAAGCTGGATTAAAGCAAAAATTATTATAAATGTTTTATATATTGTATTCATAGATTACAAAAATAGTCTTTTAATATAACCAATGAAATAACTTTTTCTGTTAATTTCCTTTTCCCGGTGTTATTGATATTCCGGCCGGAAATGAAGCCATCTCTATATCTTTAATTTTTATGTGTCCGCCTGTTACATCAATAACAGCTGTTGTTCCGGGTATTTTGGAGCTTTCCGGAGGATGATGTGCAAATGAACCTGAAACAGATTCACAGGTTACGTATGCAAATCTTCCGTCTTCGGTGAAATCTATTTTATGAGGCTGAGCTCCGACTGCAGGGATTGTTTTGATGACAGTGAAGTTGTTAAGGTCTATTACCGAGACTGAATTGGAATTTCTGTTGGGAACGTAACACCATCTTCCGTCCGGCGAAACCTCAAGCGCCAGAGGATTAAGTCCTACAGGAATAATTCGAGTGAACTGCATGGTCTGAATATCAAATACCCTTACGTCATTAGATTTCAGACAACTGATTAATGCATAACGGTCATCTGGTGTAACTGCTACCTGATAGGGGACGAAATTTCTTGTTCCGTTTCCGTTCGGGGGAACGGAGGGATCAACAGGTGTGATATTAATAATAGAATTATCTGATGTCCTGATCACATACAGAAATTCACTTCTTTCAGTTGCCATAAGCAGAAGATCACCTTTATGAGTAAGTCTCATACCATGCGGTTCAGTCATTCTGAATTCTGTAATAACATCTGTAACTGTCATAGTTTCGGTGTCAAACTCTCTTATGTTCTTCTCAGTTAGAGTTGCATCGAAATTAGAGAAGTAACCTTTTCTTCCGTCATCTGTTAAAACTATATGAGCAGGTGAGAGTCCAGCAAACATTCTGCCTTTTAGTTCGTAAGTTCTTACATCATATTTCTCAATGTAACCTTCTGATATTAAACTTACATAAAAATATCTTCCCTGATTGTCAACTATAACAACATGTGGTGCATCAAGTCTCCCGGGTCTTCCGCCTACGGGTATGAGCCTCACCAGATGATTATTTTCAAGGTTAACAATTGCAATAAGATCAGAAGCCTGATTTGTAATTACAGCTTTTTTTGTAATATCAGAATATGCAACTTTTCCCCAGTCATCCTTTGCACCTTCATCAATCCATCTTTTTATAATTTCAATCTGATTCCTCAGAAGGGGCTGGCCATTTGTATAAGGAGGAAAAGCTTTTGGCATAAGCGGTTCAAGAAAAGGTGATATATTGGTATCTACTCTGTTAATATGCATCATCAGGTGACTCCACTCGGAGTTATATGGAATTATTTCAGCTCCGTAAACAGAGCCTCTGATCACAGCCCCTTCCCAGCTGGTGAGATCTATGCCTGAGGGTCTATCTATAGGATTATGACATCCGGGAAATGAACAATTACGGGAAAATATCGGCATAATGTCTCTTGAAAAACTTACAGTTTCCGTGGGGGAAACTACAGAGTCATCAGAACAACCGGTCAGATAAACAGGGCTTGTTACAAAATAGATAATTATCCCACAAATTATAAAAGCAACCTTTATGTAGATTTTTAACATCTGTGACTTGCAAACTGTTAAATGGTTAATATATATTCAATGAAGTTATTTTAGTTACTTTTTAACTGAAAACGTTACTTATGCTATAAGAATTTCATGTGAAATTAATTTGTTTTAAAAGCGGAAATACAAATGGTTTTTTAGTAACATTTTAGTGTATTATGTTAAATATTTTAAGACTAAATTTGTTTATACGAAATGAAAAGTATTTCTATATTTGGTTCAACCGGTTCGATAGGCTGTAATACCCTTGAGGTTGTAAGAAGTCTCAACAGACACGGATATCCGGTGGCAGTAAAATATCTCAGCGGAAATTCCAGAACGGAGATAATGATACAACAGATCAGAGAGTTTAAGCCGGATGCTGCTGTGGTTTTTTCACCTGAAGGTTATACTGAACTCAAGGGAATCTCTTTCCCGAATAAATGTGAAATTCTCTTTGGTGAGGATGGTTTGAAGGAAATAATTTCACGCAGAGATACAGATCTTGCAGTTAATGCCCTTGTTGGTTTCAGCGGATTGGTACCCACCATTGAATGTATTAAAAACGGTGTTGATGTTGCCCTTGCAAATAAAGAGTCGCTTGTTGTGGCTGGAGAATTTATAACGCAACTTCTTAAGCAAAGTAAATCAAAACTTATACCTGTTGACAGTGAACATTCTGCGATACTTCAGTGTATTCAGGGAGAGTCTCTTAAAGAAGTCTCAGGTATTATACTTACTGCCTCCGGGGGACCTTTCAGGGATACAGATGCGGAACAGCTTCAATATGTAACCAAGGAGGAGGCTCTGAAACATCCGAACTGGAAGATGGGGAATAAAATAACTATAGATTCAGCTACATTGATGAATAAGGGGCTGGAAGTGATTGAAGCTAAATGGTTGTTCACTCTTGATACTGATGAAATAAAGGTTTTAATTCATCCTCAGTCAATTATTCATTCTCTTGTTGAGTTCTCCGACGGCTCTTATAAGGCACAGTTGGGAGTTCCGGATATGAAGATACCTATCCAGTATGCAATTACATTTCCTGAGAGAATCAGATCTGAATATGAAAGACCGGATTTTGTATCGCTGAGAAATCTTACATTTGAAGTGCCAGACTTCGGAAAGTTTCCATGTCTTAAAATGGCATATGAAGCAGCTGAAGCCGGAGCTTCATATCCGGTTGTTCTCAACGCTTCAAATGAAGTTGCTGTGGAGCTTTTCCTTGACGGTAAGATAAAATTTACAGATATTGCTGAACTAATAAGAAATACACTTGATCATCACGAAAGCTGTAACTTAACGGACCTGGACTCTGTTAAGGAGATTGACAAATGGGCGAGGAATTTTGTTTATGATTATGCATCTGTTTTACATTAAACTTTAAGGAGAAATTTTTACTATGAGTGTAGTTTCAACCATACTTTATTTTTTAATAACAATTATAATTCTGGTTTTTGTACACGAGTTTGGGCATTTTATTGCAGCTAAACTCTGTAGAATGAGGGTTGATAAGTTTTATCTTTTTTTTGATTTCTTTAATCTTCGTATTTTTCGATTCACAAAAGGAGAAACTGAATATGGAATAGGCTTGTTCCCTCTCGGAGGTTACGTAAAAGTTGCCGGTATGATAGATGAAAGTATGGATAAGGATTTTGTAGATAAGCCACCTCAGCCATGGGAATATCGTTCAAAACCGGTGTGGCAGAGAATGATTGTAATTACAGCCGGAGTTGCGATGAACATACTTCTTGCTCTTGTGATATTTTACTTTATAAACCTCTTTCAGCCGAAGTCCCGCATAGAATCAACTGTAATCGGCTACGTTTCTTCCGGCTCTGTTGCATCAAGGTTCGGTCTTGAACAGGGTGACAGGATAATTTCAGTGAATGGCAAGCCGGTTGAGTTTTGGGATGAGATCCGTGCCGGAATATTTATAGATGGTATGGGAGAAGATGCCAGAATTAAATTTGAAAGAAACGGTTCTGTAAGCGAAGTCCTTATTCCAAAAGAAAACCTTACTGAACTTGGTGAAAGAAGTTTTGGAATATTCCCTGATATGCAACCGGTTATTGAGCAGGTTTTACCTGAAAAGCCAGCAGGTAAAACGGGACTTCAGAAAGGAGATGTAATTATTGAAGCTAACGGAATACCAATTAAACACTCACAGCAATTTGTGGATGTTATAAAATCAAATCCCAACAGTGATATCAATTTCAAATGGATGAGAGATGGTAACATTATGTCTTCCACAGTCAGACCAGATCCGGACAGTACCATCGGGATAGCCATTGGTAAATATACAGGTAAGGTAAGAACTGAAGAGTATAACCTTATAACGGCAATGCCTCAGGGATTTAAAGACATGTGGCATTATGGTTTCGTTCTCTTTGTGAAATCAATGTGGAAAATCATCAAGGGTGATATTGCATTTTCCAAAGCTGTAGGAGGTCCGGTTAAAATTGCACAGTTTGCAGGTCAGTCTGCTGAAAGCGGGTTATTTTCTTTTCTTGGTTTCATGGCTATGCTTTCTATAACACTTGCCATAATAAATATTCTTCCGTTTCCAGCCCTTGACGGCGGACATTTCATGTTTCTTTTATATGAAGCAGTATTCAGAAAACCTGTTCCTCATAAAGTCCAGATAGCTGTTCAGAACGCTGGTTTTATTATCCTTATGCTTTTTATGTTATTTGTTGTCTATAACGATATCATGCATATATAACTGCCTGTTTCTTTCCTTTGAGAAATGTCAGATTCAGCAAAAACCTATTTTATAATAGACTTTGACAATACTTTCGTAAACGCTGAAGCTCTTGACCTACTTGCAGAAATTTCCCTGGCACGCGATACAGAGAAAAAATCTAAGATAGAAGAAATTAAATCTCTTTCTTCATCAGCAATGGAAGGAAAGATAAATTTTTCCTATTCCCTTGAGAGAAGACTTCAGCTTATCAAGCCTCACAAAAGTCATATAGAGAAACTTATCTCGAAACTTAAAAGACGAATAACGAAATCAGTTTCAACTAATAAAAACTTTTTTAAGAATTTTTCGGAACAGATTATAATAGTATCAGGTGGCTTCCGGGATTATATTGTCCCTGTTGTCTCAGGTTTCGGTATCCCTGAGCAAAATATATATGCAAATGAATTTATTTTTGACAATGAAGGGAAAGTGATCGGATTCAATAAAAAAAATCCTCTTACACAAGATGGAGGCAAGGTTAAGCTGCTTAAGAAACTCAATCTAAAAGGTGAAGTCATAGTTATAGGTGACGGATATACTGATTATGAACTGAAGAAGAACGGGATAGCTGCAAAATTCTATGCATTTACAGAGAATGTTCACCGCAGGGATGTTGTAAAAGAGGCTGATCACGTTACTCCGAGCATTGATGAATTTCTTTATGTTACCAAACTTCCTATGTCAATATCTTATCCTAAAAACAGGATAAAGGTTCTCCTTCTGGAAAATATACATGAAAGAGCATCAAAGATCTTCCGTGAGGAAGGCTATCAGGTTGAAACTCTGCCTTTAAGTCTTTCAGAGAGGGAGCTTATTCACAAGATCAAGGATGTTTCAATACTGGGGATCCGTTCAAAAACCTTAATAACTGAAAATGTTCTCAAAGAGGCAAGGAAGTTACTTGCAGTCGGTGCATTCTGTATAGGTACAAATCAGATTGACCTGAAAGCATGTTCACAAAGAGGTGTTATAGTTTTCAATGCGCCTTTCAGTAATACCAGGAGTGTTGTTGAGCTTGTAATAGGTGAAATAATAATGCTTGAGAGAGGGATATTTCCCAAAAATAAAAAGATGCACGACGGAATCTGGGATAAATCTTCACGTGGCAGCAATGAAGTGAGAGGTAAGAAACTTGGTATAATAGGCTACGGTAAAATAGGTTCACAGCTTTCAGTGCTTGCAGAAGACATGGGAATGGAAGTTTATTACTATGACATTGTCGAAAAGCTTGCTATGGGAAATGCGAAAAAATGCAGGAGTCTTAAAGAACTCCTGAAAAAGTCTGATATAATATCAATCCATGTTGACGGAAATCCAGCCAACTCAGGGTTAATTGGTAAAAACGAGTTCAGACAGATGAAAGACGGAGTAATTCTGATAAATCTCAGCAGGGGTTTTGTGGTTGATATAAAGGAGCTTGCGGAAAATATAAAATCCGGAAAAGTTAAAGGAGCTGCAATAGATGTTTTTCCCGAGGAGCCTGAAAGCAATAATAGAAAATTTTTTTCTGAGCTGCAGGAATTTGACAATGTGATTTTAACTCCTCACATAGGAGGAAGTACTGAAGAGGCTCAGGAAGATATAGCTAACTTTGTTCCCTCTAAAATCATAGACTTTATAAACAGCGGAAATTCATTTTACAGTGTTAACTTTCCCAACATTCAGCTGCCTTCATTTGAAAATGCCCACAGATTCATTCATATTCATCACAACGTTCCGGGAATACTTGCCAAGATGAATTCAGTTTTTGCAAAACATAAAATAAATATAACGGGTCAGTATCTGAAAACAGATGAGCTGATTGGATACGTTATAACAGACATCAGCAGGAAGTATAATCCGGAGTTAATAAGGGAATTAAAGGAAATTCCAAATACAATCAGGTTAAGGGTTCTTTATTAAGTTATATAGTATAATTCTGCATTTCAGGATGAGAACAAAACAGAATATTGTCATACCC
>JAOADS010000011.1 GCA_026417195.1 Ignavibacteria bacterium
TGTCTAATAATATATTATTTTGTTGTCGCAAATTAAAATAATTTTTGTAACTATTATTAAAAGGATTTGATCTACAAATGAAGAATAAATTAAATGAGGTGATATTATGGGGGATAAGAAACAATTGTATTCGGATATCCGTAGAGGACATCTGGTCTTCTTTCGTTTTCATAGTTTAGAAACTGAAAATAAAGTGAAGGGAATTTTGTACCCATTTTCATAGCTGCCTGAACCTGAATTACATGTGTGAACTCATGTGTAATTACGTTTCTTAGCCAGTTATGTGTACCTCGTAAATCAAAGTCAAGAGAAACAGCAGATATTTCTATTCTGTTTCCGTAATAGTCTGTTGCACCGCCGGAGATATCGGACTCGTCATTTATTATCCATGAAGTTTTATCTTTTGGTTTATAATTATACAATGAAGTTATCGGGCCGTAAATTTCTTCTGCAATTTTTGCTGTAAGTTTGGCTGTTCTTTCAGTGCCGTCGTGATAATGAATATAAAAATGTTCAGTCTCTATGGTTTTCCATTCAAGTTCCGGATTAGGTTCAAACTGTGCATAAAGATTAAGACTTAGTGTTGCAATAATGAGAAAATAAATCATGTTAGCTGAGAATTTTTATGAAACGGTTACTTTTAAAAAAGGTAGAAGTGGCGTTATATATGACAGTTTAATGTTTGACACAAATTTATAATGATTAAGTTAAACAAAAAAGCATAAAACTATTCTTGCAAGAAATATACTTTATGTTTCAGCTGACTATGTTATTTTTGTATCAATGTCCCTTGTAAACGAAATAAAAAAAATGTTTTCCCCCGGCGGACTAATGTCTTCCATAAAGGGTTATGAATATCGTAAAGAACAGACAGAAATGGCTTGTCTCGTTGCCGAATCGCTTGAAAAAAACGAACATTTAATCATAGAAGCTCCGACCGGTATAGGAAAATCCTTTGCTTACCTTGTTCCGTCTATAGTGTTTGCAAAAATGAATGACAGGAAAGCTATTGTATCAACCTGTACTATTAATCTACAGGAACAACTCATAGCGAAGGACCTTCCTGCTCTTGAAAAAGTATTACCTTTTGAGTTCAGGTATGAAATAATCAAAGGCAGAAGGAACTACATATGTTCAAAGCGTCTTTCAAGAGCTATGGCATCTCAGGAATCACTTTTTGAAAATGAGGAACAAACTCAGCTCAGGGAAATTTATAACTTTACTCAAAGGACTGGCAAAGGGACAAAACAGGATATTAATTTCAGAATTAACGAAAACATCTGGAGTGAAATATTCGCTGAAGACGGTATATGTACTCATAAATCCTGTGGCTCGGCTGATACAAATTGTTGGTATCAGTTAGCAAAAAGAAATATGCAAAACGCAGATGTACTTGTAGTAAACCATTATTTGTTTTTTACTCTCTTCGGATTTAGCTCCACAGGGGACAGTAAAGGCTATCTTTATCTTGACGACTTTGTAATTTTCGATGAAGCACATACTGTTGAAAACATAGCTGCACAGAACATATCTCCGCAGGTTACGAAGGAACAGATTCATTTCTGGCTTAATAAACTATACAATCCACGAAAACGTAAAGGTTTTTTTGCCGAAAAACCAGGCGCTGCAAGAATCAGAACCCTGGTTGAACAGATTCAAAAGGAAAATGAAGCTTTTTTTCTCCAGCTAAACAGCGAGCTGATAAATAATTACCCTCAATCAAAAAATAAACAAAGAGTCAGAATCAAGACTCCATTATCATTTAAACAGGACTTTACGGATATTTTGCTTGATCTTGCCGAGGAAATCAGAAAAATAACTGCTACTGCCATAGGTGAATCCGAAGAAAATGAAATGAGGAATTATTACAATAAATTTACTGCAATCAGAAGTAATATAATAACTTTTCTTAATCAGGAATTTGAAAAACATGTTTACTGGATTGAATATTCACAAAACAGATCAAACATCAGCCTCTGTCTCTCTCCGCTTGATATGGCTGAATATTTCAGAAATAATATTTTTACAGAAAAGAAACTGAGCATAATGACGTCGGCTACTCTTTCTGTAAATAAAAGCCTTGAATATTTTAAGAAAACTATCGGAGCTGATAATATATCCGGAAAGATTCTACCTTCCCCTTTCAACCTTAAAGAACAAATGAAACTCCATCTCTTTCCAAAAATACCGGAACAGGAACTTAAAAAGGAAAAGCTATCAGATCTGCTTAAAGAATCAGAGTATGAAAAAGTCTTGTCGGAAAAAATTTTCGAATGCGTGCAGAAAACTTCAGGAGGTTCACTTGTTTTGTTTACAAATGCAAATCTGCTCAGGAAAATGTATGATAGGCTATTGGAAAAATTCCTGGAGCTGAACATTATTCTCTATGCACAGAATAACGGTATGCCAAATAATATAATACTTGATAAATTCCGCGCAGACGAAAATTCCGTTCTTTTCGGAGTTGACAGTTTCTGGATGGGCGTTGATATACCCGGTAACAGTCTCAGAAACGTTATTATTACAAAACTTCCCTTTGAAGTTCCTGATGATCCTTTAACCGAAGCTAAAATGGAAATGATTTCCGAAAGAGGCGGAAATACTTTTTATGAATATTCGCTCCCTGTTGCAGTTTTAAAATTCAGGCAGGGTGTAGGAAGACTTATAAGAAATAAATCAGATAAAGGAATAATCTGCATACTTGACAGTCGTATAGTAAATAAAGCTTATGGCAGGTTTTTCCTTGACTCTCTTCCTGAATGTGATACCATAATTGAAAATTAAAAAAGCCAGGATACGGAGCTTCCTGGCCTGGAGGTATATTGAAGTGAAATGAAAGGAGAATTCTGATCTTTAAGCAAATTTAAACTGAGTAATCAGCAGTGTCCATCACTATTACAGTTAAATTTATTTTCTGAAAAATAAATATTATAAACAATTCTTAAATAAGATTTTTAATTATGACTTTTTTAATTATTTTAACTCAATCTAAATAAATGAAAAAAGAAATAAGAGAGCTTTTTGATGACAAGGTCTTAGTGAAGAAAATACAAAATAAACTACCGAAATTATTTCAAATAGCAGAGTTAGAAAGTCCCGGAGCCGGGAAAATAGTAATTTTATCTACTGTCCAAATCAACTTCACTCCTACTGGATAATCCAAGAGGTGTTGAAATTTCTTCGAGGGGCTTAAAAAGTCTTATGGAGAGTAAGAATTCATTAAAGATACCAATTTACTGGAAAAAGGATACCATTGAATTTAAACCATTTCAAAGGTGGATAGAACGTTGGCAGAAGGACTAATAAAATGAAAAAAGGTACTAAAACAAGTTCGTTTGGAACAAGTTGCAGAATAAATCATGATAGTTCTGAATTTTACAGCTCTAAACTTTACTCAACTCTTAAGACAAAAAAAATTGATAAGGAAACTGAAAACAAATTACCTGCTGAATTAGTTAATAAACTTATTTTAGGTTCAGCAGAAAATATGAAAGAGTTACCTGATAACTCAATTCACTTGATGATAACTTCTCCACCATACAACGTAAAAAAGGAATATGATAAAGATTTATCTTTAAATGAATATTTGCATTTACTTGAAAATTCATTCAAAGAAACTTACAGGGTTCTGGTTAACGGAGGACGTGCCTGTATAAACATTGCAAATATCGGGCGTAAACCATATATACCTCTTTCTGACTATATTTCGAAAATAATGATTGAAATAGGTTTCAACATGAGGGGAGAAATTATCTGGAATAAATCTTCAGGGGCCGGTATTTCAACAGCGTGGGGCAGCTGGAAAAGTGCGTCTAATCCTATATTAAGAGACATTCATGAATATATCCTGATTTTTTCAAAAGGAGATTATAACAGATCCGCTAAAGGTAAAGAAAACACAATTACAAAAAACCAGTTCATAGAATTGACTAAATCTATTTGGACAATAAATCCCGAAAGTGCTAAACAAATCGGACACCCAGCACCTTTCCCAGAAGAATTGCCATATCGTCTTATCCAGCTTTACTCATTTAAAGGTGATATTGTTCTTGACCCTTTTATTGGTAGCGGAACCACAGCAGTCTCAGCATTAAAGTCAGACAGAAAATTTGTTGGTTATGACATCAATGAAGAATATATTACGCTTGCTGAAAAAAGGTTAAAACCATTTTTATCTCAGAATGAATTAAAATTCAGTAACGAGAATAAGTAATTATATAAAATCCAATTCATATAAACTACTGTTTATGACATACAGATTAATTATTTTCTCCATCTGCATACTTATTTCCTTCATTTCATGCAACAAGAAAGCGGATGAAAAAAATCTCAGTACAACAGGAACAGATACAGGAAAATCCTTAACCAAAGACTCTGAAAGGAAGTTATACTCTGAAGGTACAAAAAACCAGCCTGAATATCTGATCAAATTCATTCCGGACGGATATTCAGTTCTTGATACTGCTGAAGGTGATCTGAATCTTGATAACATCTCAGATATTATTTTAGTCTTAAAACAAAACGGAGAAGACACTCTGTCTGACTCTGAAGACAAGCCGATTAAAAGACCTCTTCTGATTCTGATCAGAAACTTGAATGGTGAACTTAAACCTGAACGAAGAAATGATAATACGGTATTATGTTATGTATGCGGAGGAATGATAGGAGACCCATATTCCGGGATAACAATCAAAGACGGATTTTTCTCGGTTGAACATTTCGGTGGAAGTGCCACGCGATGGACAAGAATAATTACTTATAAATATTCAAGTGAAGACAATGAGTGGTATCTGCATAAAGACGGTACAGAAAGTTTTAATGCTTCTGATCCAACTAAGGTTAAAAGCTATATGAAAACAACAAAGGATTTCGGTAAGATAAAATTTGAGGAGTTCAATATTTATGAGGAACAAGATTAGCTTTCAGAACTTCAAGAACTTTATATAACTATGATGAATCCAAATTAAATAATTTAAATCATTATTTAATCAGCCTTTTAATATATCAGATTAATCAGGATATTCCTTCCCTATTCCCAACTCTCAAATACCCTTTTTACATTTCTATTGATAAAAATGAATTATATTTTGAAACTTTAAAATAAATAAATCTGTCAGGTGTATTAAAAGGATTTATGATAATAAAATATTTGTTACTTCACATCCTGTTTTTGATTTATTTCTTCACATCAATATATTCTCAGACCATAGAAATAACTTTAAATGATGCTATAAGAAACGCTTACAATGAAGATCCCAACATAAAAAAACTAATCTATCAGCTTGAACTAAACGAGAGTAATATAAAAACAGGATATGGAAATCTCTTCCCTGATCTGAAACTTTCATCTGGGTGGACGAGAACAAATCAGGCAATTGACGCAGGTACAATTAACATAAACGGTGTAAATGTTCCAGTCTCAGCAAGAAATGAAACTACAAATAATTTCAGTCTCTCTCTTCGTTCTGATGTTACATTGTTTAACGGATTTGTAAATTACGACAGAATAGAGCTTAACAGGAAACAGAAAACTCTCACTTTAATTCAGCTTGAAAAATACAGACAGGATATTACACTTAAGATTATAAGTAGTTATATTACAGTTCTTAAAAACATTCAGATAGTCAAAATAAACGAAGCTACATATGAAGATTCAAGAGTTCAGCTTGATAAAATTAAAAAATTCGTTGAGGTAGGTAAAAAAACACTTTCAGATGTTTACAGACAGGATGTTATAGTAGCGCAAAATGAACTTGCTGTTGAACAGGCTAAAAATAATTTAGAAAAATCCTTAGCAGACCTGGCATTCGATGCAAAGCTTAGTCTTAGCAGAAATTATACTGTTAATAACGATGAATTTAATACAGAAACTGATCTTCAAGCACTTATTAATTACGTGGATTTAAATTCAGACGTGAGCAAGTTGGTTGAAAATGCATTGAAAAACAGATATGATTATAAATCTTCACTGAAAAATCTGGATATCCTGTCTGATAATCTGGAAATAGCAAAAAGTAACATCATTTTTCCTACAATAAGCGGATTCGGAGCTTATACTCTTTCTGGAGATAAAATAGGAAATCTCACAAATCAGAGAGTGTTTACAATAGGTATTTCATTAAATTATCCGATATTTCAGGGATTCTCCCTTGATAATCAGCGTCAGCTTGCTGAGATAAATCTTAAATCAGCAGAAGAAGATTTGAAAAATCTGAAGAATCAGATTGAACTTGATATAAAAAAAGCTGTCCTTGACATGAAGTCATTGCTTAAACAAATTGAAATTGTTGACAGAAACCTCAAAAATGCTGAACAGGATTTACTTCTTGCAGAGGAGTCATACAGAGTTGGTCTGGGAACACTGCTTGAAATAAACACTGCCGCAATAAATCTTAACAATATCAGGATAAACAAATCAAATCTGATTTATAATTTTATTTTAGCACAGAAACAACTTGAGTATTATCAGGGGTTATTAAAAATAAATTAATTTATGATTGAAACAAAAAAAGACAGAAAAAGAAAGAAAAAAATATTACTGATTTCAATTATTGTGATTTTAATATTGATTATAATTTCAGCTGTTATAATCTCATCCGGAAAAGAAAAAATTATAACCGTACAAACTGAAAAAGTAGCCCTACGAAATATAACCGAGACCGTTTCAGGCACAGGATTTATACAACCGGAAAAGAAAGTTGACATAAGTGCTGAAATAAGCGGAGAGATTGTTCAGTTACCTTTCAGAGAAGGTGATAAAGTAAAAAAAGGTGATTTGATAGTAAAAATTAAAGCAGAGCAATATTCCGAAAGGATCTCACAGCAGCGTGCTGGAATAAACTATTCTCAGTCACAGGTAGAAGTGGCTGAAAACAACCTGCGTAAAGCAGAAATTGAACTTAAAAGAATAGAACAACTTCATACATCGGGACTAGTCTCAGACGCAGATCTTGATAATGCTAAAATTGCATATGACGTCGCAGTATCGCAACTGAAAAGTGCCAAGGCAAACGTTAGTCAGAATTACGCTTTACTCAGACAAAGTGCTCAGGATCTCTCTAAAGCCACAATCAGGGCACCGATAGACGGAACAATTACTAAACTGAACAATGAACTTGGTGAGAAAGTTGTAGGAACTCAGCAGATGGCTGGAAGTGTGATTATGACTATTTCAGATCTATCCGTTATGAATGCAGAAATAGAAGTCAGTGAAACTGAAGTAACGAATATAAAACTCGGTGACAGTGCTGACATTGAAGTTGATGCTTTCCCTGACAGAATTATAAAAGGATATGTATATGAAATTTCAAACTCGGCTAAATCGAAAGGCATGGGAACTCAGGAGCAGATCATAAATTTCATAGTGAAGATAAGGATTGTTGATCAGGACGTTCAGTTGAAACCCGGAATGTCATGTAATGCAGACATCAGGGTAAAGTCAAAGCAAAACGTTATTTCAGTTCCGATTCAGTCTGTAACTGCAAGAGATGAAGATGAAATAACTCCGGAAAATGAAGAAGAGTCTGTAATGAGAGATTATGAAAAAACCAGAAAGAAAAGTAAACCCAAAGAAATTGTATTTGTAGTTAAGCAGGAAAATCCCCCGAAGGTTTCCATTAAAGAAGTCAAAACCGGAATAAGTGATGACAGATACATTGAAATAACTGAAGGGCTTCAGGTTGATGAAATTGTTGTAAAAGGTCCCTATAAGGCAATCAGCAAGGAACTTGAAGAAGGCAGTAAGGTGAAAATAGATAACGAGGTGAAAAAAAAGAATAAGAATGAATGAAATTATTAAGACAGCTGATATTGTCAAAAAATATATAATGGGTTCCGAGGAGCTTTACGCTCTGAACGGAGTCAGCCTGACAATAAAAAAAAATGAATACGTCGCTGTCATGGGACCTTCAGGCTCAGGAAAGTCAACTTTAATGAATATAATAGGGTGTCTTGATACACCTACATCAGGTACTTATGAACTTGCCGGACAAAACGTCAGTGAACTTGATGACTCAAAACTTGCTTCAGTGAGAAATAAACAGATAGGCTTTGTATTTCAGACTTTCAATCTGCTTCCCCGTTCAAATGCATTACATAATGTTGAATTGCCATTGATATATGCCGGTGTCAGTAAGTCTGAAAGAATTCAACGGGCTAAGGAAGCTTTGGAAAAGGTTGGACTTGCAGACAGAATGATGCATAAACCTAATGAATTGTCCGGAGGACAAAGGCAGAGAGTTGCAATAGCGAGGGCACTGGTTAACAATCCTTCAATTATTCTTGCTGACGAACCGACCGGAAATCTTGATTCAAAGACCGGAGAAGAAATAATGGAATTGTTTGATTCACTGCACAAGCTGGGAAATACGATAATATTGGTTACACATGAAGATTTCATTGCAGAACACGCCGAAAGGATAATTAGATTAAGGGATGGAAAAATAGAATCAGATACATTAAAACAAATCAATAAAACCATTGAAACCTAACTACTACTTGTCCTGATATGAAAAAAAACTTAATAATATTTTTATTCCTCCTTTGTTTTAAGCTACATTCACAGGATTTTGCAAAAGTACATGAACTTGTAACAGAAGGTATTGATGCCATATACAATGTAGATTTCAATACGGCTCTCAGCAAATTTCAGGAAGCAAAAAGAGTTGCTCCGTCTGATCTGAGGGGACCTTTTTTTGAATCTACGGTTTTTTTCTGGAAATCAATGCTTACCAGAAATAAATCTGACTACGAAACCTTCCTCACATTATCAGATAAAATAGTAAAGGACTGTGAAAATATAATTGACGTGAATGAAAATGACTTAAATGCAAGACTATACCTTGGTTGGCTTCAGATTATAAGAGCTTTTGCGCTTGGATTTTTAGGAGAAAGTTACCTTAAGGCAGCATCTGAAATAAAGGACGGAAACAACAATCTTAACTATGTAATTGAAAAGAAACCTGATATGTATGATGCTTATCTAGGTGTGGGAATATATAATTATCTCGCAAGTTTTATCCCAAGAAGACTCCAGTGGTTATCTTCCCTGCTTGGATTCTCAGGTAACAGAGATGAAGGTAAAAGAATGCTTGCCCTGGCATCGGATAATGGAATTTACACTAACACTGAAGCTAAATTTTATATGACATTACTTTCATGGAGAGAAGAAAATTATACACTTGCTGAAACCTATGGTAATGCTTTAAAAGACAGATATCCGCAAAGTCCTGCCGTCTGGATGCTTCTCGGCGGGCTTTATTCTCAACAAGATAAGATGAATGAAGCAATTTCAGCCTATGAAAATGCCATAGAGCTTAACAAAGGTAAAGAATCAGAGATAATTTATAAATTTGCTTACGGAGCTCTCGGATCAGCTTATTTCAGAACAAATCAGTTTGAGAATGCAGCTGAATTCGGAAAAAAATACATGACATTTACTCAGAAAGATGATAATATTAATAACAGACTTTACAGTATCGGTGTATCTCTTGAACTACTAGGCAGAAGAAGTGAGGCTCTTGAATTTTACTCAAGGGCAAGAACAGATTTCAAAAGTGACAATCAGTGGGAGAAGTTCTGGCTAAGAAAATTAAGACAAAGACAATCTGCGCCTCTGACAGTAATTGATTCATTGCTTATAGTAGCTGATAATAACCGTGCAACAGGCAGATTATCAGAAGCCATAGAAAACTATAATGCGTTAAAATCAAAGAATCCATTTACAGATGACATAAAGGCTCAGATAAATCACGGACTGGCACTTGTTTACTTTAAACAAAAAGACTATAATAAAGCCATTGAGAACTTTAAACTGAATCTGAATCTTAATCCATCTGAAGAAAAATGGCTGGTTCCGGAGGCAATGTTTCAGATAGGAAGATGTTACTTGAGACTCGGTAATAAAACAGAAGCTAAAAAATGGTTTGATATGGCAGAAGACGTATCTTATGATTATGACTTTAAAGACTCAATGGACGGGAAAATAAAAAATGAACTTTCCAGATAATTCATGAAAAGATTGCTAAATGAAATAAGGGAATCAGTTCTTATTTCGCTTAATGCAATCAATTCCAATAAAGTCCGATCGTCTCTTGCAACACTTGGAATAGTTATTGGCATAACGACTGTTACTATACTTCAGACCGCTATAGAAGGAATTAACCGGGCATTTGAGAAAAGTATAGCTTCAGTAGGAGCTGACGTTCTATATGTTCAGAAATTTGAATGGTTCGGCAGGGATGACTGGGAAGCAATTAGAAACCGCCCTGATATTAACTGGCAACAGTACGAATATCTGGTCAGGAATATTCAGGGAGCTGAATCTGTCTGCCCTACTGTTGCAACAGGCTCAACGGTTACATATAAAGACCTGTCATCTGAAAACGTATTTATTTTCGGAACTACTGACGAATATCAGAAAACTCTTGGGCTTGAAGTATCGGAAGGAAGATTTTTCACCGGACGAGAGTCTGATGCTGCATTCCCTGTTTGTGTAATCGGACATGACATCAAAGAATCTTTTTTCGGTAACACTGATCCGATTGGAAAAACTATACAGATATCCGGTTATAACTTCCGTGTAATAGGCACTTATGACAAAATGGGAAGTATGCTTGGACTCTTTAGTCTTGATAACAGAATAATAATTCCGATTTACGTTTTTTTTAAAATCTTCGGCACAAGAAGGTCACTTACAATCAACATCAAGGCTCCGAGTATTGAAGCTATTGACGACACAAGAGAAGAAGTCAGGGCTATAATGAAACGCGCCAGGAAGATACCGCCCGGTGAAAAAGATGATTTCGGAGTAAATCAGCAGGAAGCTTTCCGTCAGACATATGAATCCCTGACTGGTCTTATAAAAACAATAGGAACTTCAATCACACTTCTTTCCCTGATCGTAGGTTCAATAGGAATAGCAAATATAATGTTTGTATCTGTTAAGGAAAGAACAAGGGAAATAGGAATAAGAAAAGCAATCGGAGCCAAACGTTCAACTATATTACTTCAGTTTCTGACGGAATCCGTTGGAATCTGTCTTATGGGAGGTATTATAGGACTGATAATAGCTTTCCCTTTGAGTCTGTTAATAGACAAATTACTTCTTCCCACTGTCATGCCGCTCTGGGTGATTTTTCTGGCACTTTTTATCTCTGCATCGGCTGGCATTATAGCAGGTTTCTTTCCTGCCTGGACTGCAAGTAAACTTGACCCTGTTGAAGCATTAAGATATGAATGATGAATGAATTTCCGATTTACAATAACATATTCAGTGGTTTTTCTCGCGATGTTATTAGCATCACTTTTTTACAAAAAACCAAGAGAAGATGTTAAAATTACTCCAATCTTTGAGATTAAACCCAATGAGTATAAAATATACGAAGTAACGGTAAAGGAAGGCATGCTTGATTTTAAAATTGAAATACCCGTAACAACTGAGCTGAAGCTTAGAGTCCTTGACCCTGAAGGTAATGAACTTCAGAAGTTGATTGATGAGAAAAGTTTTCCAAAAGGAGTCTATAACATAAAATGTCATCTCAACAGCAGAAGTTCAGGCAAATACAAATGCAATCTTGAAACGAAAGACTTTATCTATGAAACAGATTTCTTCATAAATTAAATTAATAACTTGAATCTCAAGGAAGCATTCATATCAGCTTTATCTTCAATTAAATCAAATAAACTTCGTGCCTCCCTCACGCTGACAGGTATCGTAATAGGTGTATTTTCTATTATCGGAGTTATGACTCTTCTCGATGCACTTCAGAAAGGTATAGACAGTGGTCTTTCTCAGTTAGGTACAAACACGTTTCAGATTCAGAAAATGCCGGCATTCAATATTTCTGGGCCCGGTGGTAACCGCAAATACAGGATGAGGAAAAATATTACAATAGAACAAGGTGAAAAACTCAAAGACCTTGCAGCCATGCCTAAACTGATAGGCTTTGAAGACTGGGCTGGAGGAAAAGTAATAAAATACGAAGGCGAAAAAACTAATCCTAACTTCCAAATTGTTGGAGTTACAACCGAATACCTCGAAACAAACAGTTACTCTCTTGCAGCCGGAAGATTCTTTACTGATGACGATATAAAAACAACAAGGAATATTACCGTTATCGGACATGAAGTAGTTGAAAGACTCTTTAAAAATCTCAATCCGCTCGGGAAAATCATAGAGGTTGACGGAAATAGATTTGAAATTATAGGTGTTCTTATACCAAAAGGAGAATCTCTCGGACAGTCTATGGATAACATTGTACTTATACCAATAAGAACAATGCAGAAGATATATAACACCGGCAAAGATCGTTCAATAAATATAACGGTTCAGGCAAAAAGCAAATCAGAATACGACGAAACTGTAGAAGAGGTTATAGGGCTGATGAGAGTTATCAGGAAAGTTAAGCCCGGTGATGAAAACGATTTCGAAATCTGGTCAAATGAATCTCTCATCAGGGAAGCAAATAACTTCACTGCATATTTCAAATATGGTGCAGGTGTAATAAGTTTCATCTCACTTATTGCTGCTGGAATTGGAATTATGAATATAATGTTAGTTACAGTTACCGAACGGACAAAGGAAATAGGAATAAGAATGGCAGTTGGGGCAAAAAGATTTAACATACTTTCTCAGTTTTTGTTTGAAGCTATTCTTCTCTGCCAGATAGGTGGTATAGCGGGTATACTTTTAGGGATTTTAGCCGGCAATATCCTTGCATCAGTTCTTAACTCTCCTGTAAGCATACCATATGACTGGGTTCTAATCGGAATTATAACCTGCTCAGTTGTAGGCATAGCATTTGGTACATATCCGGCATACAAAGCTGCAAGATTAAATCCAATTGATGCACTCAGGTATGAATAAAAGAATTTCAGATGCTGAAGTTTACAGTTCTTCTTGACATTTCAAACATATATGTTTAATTTGGTAACATATTTCTGTAAAATTGTACTATATACGTATCCAAATAAAACTTTTACTTGAAACTGAAATAGTTTCTAAACTCATTTGGGTGCTTAATAATTTCCTCACTATGGAGTTTTACCGTAAGTTATGTAATAAACTCTACTGGAAGAAACTCAAACCTAACACAGCTTCTTATAATACAAGATTCTGGATGATCCTATTCTCAGCATTATCTGCAATATGGCTTGCATTTTATTTTAATCCTTCAGATCCGGCAAATACACGCTCATCTGCTTTTATCATTATCTGTTTCCTTGCATACCTTAAACAAACAGGTGTGAGCATTTATACTTTCATGCTTTCTGTTCTGAGATTAATATTATGCAGGATAAATTCAGTATTGTATAATGTTCTGAACAGTTGCAATCCTTTTCTTTGGTTAGGCGAAAAAGCTTATCTTAAATCAGCTTCCCTGATAATTTAATCATATAAAATTTCTTTTTGTTTTTTATTCACCATTTATGGTGAAGTAATTTCTGTTAGCTTTGTGATATTATCTTGATGAATGATAGTCTAATAAAAAGTTCTTTCAAATACTGTAAAAAAATAGCACGTGAACACTATGAAAATTTTCCGGTTGCTTCATTGCTTGTTCCCTCTGAAAAGAGAAAGTATATTTACAGCATCTATGCCTTTGCAAGAGCTGCAGATGATTTCGCTGACGAACAGGATATAGAGGGAGGAGCTGATAAAAAACTTTCTCTTTTAGATGAATGGCATCAGAAGCTGATTGACTGTTATAAAGGTAAATCATATGATCCGATATTCATAGCATTAGGTAAAACTGTCAGAGATTGTAAAATACCGATACAGGAACCTGAAAAATTACTAAATGCCTTCAGGCAGGATGTAAAAAAAAACAGATACGAAAGTTTCGCTGAAGTGCTTGATTACTGTAAAAATTCAGCTGACCCGGTTGGCAGAATAGTGCTTATGATAAACGGATATAATGACAAAGAACTTTTTGAATTGTCCGATAAAATCTGTACGGGATTACAGCTGATAAACTTCTGGCAGGACGTTGAGCTTGACCTGCAAAAGGACAGGGTATATATACCTGAAGAAGATATGAAAAGATTCGGTTACACATATGAAGATTTATTTAACAGAAAATACAATGATAACTTCATAAAACTTATGGAATTTCAGATTAAGAGGACTGAGAAAATATTTCATGAAGGCAAAAAACTGCTTGAAATTCTTAAAAGAAAAAAAGTATCAATGAGAATAAACTGGGAACTCAGGCTAACCTGGCTTGGGGGAAACCAAATAATAAAAAAGTTAAGGGAAGTTAATTACAACGTATTTGAAAAAAGACCAGTAATAAGTTTATCTAACAAGTTAAATATAATTTTAAAATCGTTCTCTTTCTGAAGAATTGAAAGAACAACACTTTGAAATAACAAAGTCAAGTAAGACTAATTTTCTTTACTCATTCAGGCTTTTGCCCAAGGATAAGTATGATGCGATTAACACAGTTTATGCTTTTTGCAGAAAAACAGACGACATAGTTGATAATTCCAACGATACGGAAGAAATTAAATTTAAAAAACTCAGACATTGGAGAAATGAATTTGAGAAATCACTATCAGGACAATCAGAATATCAGCTTCTGAATAAGCTTAATACCGTAATTAAAAAATATAACATCCCGGTTGAACCTTTTTTTGAACTTATCAAAGGAATGGAGACTGACCTTCAGGTTTCAAGATATAAAGACTTCAGAACGTTATATGAATATTGTTTCCGTGCAGCAGCAACAGTTGGACTTATGTGTATAGAAATTTTCGGATATAAAACGCATAACGCAAAAGAGTATGCAGTTAATCTCGCTATTGCACTACAGCTTACAAATATTCTCAGGGATATAAAGTTTGATGCAATGAACGGAAGAATTTATATTCCGGAAGAAGACCTGAAAAAATTCAGCTACAGTGAAGACGATCTTATGAATTTCAAATACAACGAATCTTTTGTTGAACTGATGAAATTTGAATGTGAAAGGGCAAGGGAATTTTACCGCAGGGCTAATGAATTTTTTCACAAGGACGATCGAAAATATCTTTTTCCTGCCCGGATAATGGAAAAAATATATTTCAGTATATTAAGAAAAATTGAGAAAATGAACTATAATGTTTTTAAGTATAAAGCTCAGATTTCTAAATTCAGAAAAGTTTACTACACTCTTGCGGTTTTTCTTAAATATAAATTAGCTTACCGCTGGTGAATGAAAGAAAAACTGTATGTATTATCGGAGGTGGTATTGCAGGACTTTCATCAGCAGTTTTTCTTGCTGAAAAAGGTTTTAAAGTTACTCTGATTGAATCTTCACCTAAACTCGGCGGAAGAGCTTATTCGTTCTTTGACAAAACCCTTGGTGCTAAAATAGATAACGGTCAGCACATTTTAGCAGGGTGGTATAAAAGCACTTTCAGATTTATGAGATTAATAGGAACATACGGGCAACTTTCCTTTCAGAAAGGTTTGGAAGTTTACTTCAGGGACACTAAAACTCATGAATACTCTCTGAAATCAGGTGGTCTCCCCTATCCGTTTGATTTATTCGGAGGACTGTTAGGCTATAAAGCTTTGAAGTATAATGACTGTTTATCTGTAATCAGCCTTATAAAAAAAATTAAATCAGGCAAAATGAATATTGATGAACTGAAAAATATTAACACTGATGAATTGCTGAAGTTAACTTCTCAGTCTGAAAGAACTGTGTATTATTTCTGGAAACCTTTCATAACAGCAGTTTTCAATTCAGAACCGGAGGACGTATCTGCAGTAATATTTGCAAACGTGATCAGGGAAGGATTTAAAGACAAAGAAAGTTCCTCATTGGTACTGCCTGATGTCTTCCTGTCTGAAATGTTTACGGAATCCTCAGAAAGGTTTCTAAAATCAAGAAATGCAGAAATATTGCTTAATAAAAGAGTCACCGGGCTTCACTTCAAAGATGATCAATTATCTCACGTTATCACTGAAGATAGGATAAATGTAAAATGTGATTACTATATAAGTGCAGTTCCGTTCCTTGAATTTGACAAATTATTCCCAGATGTCGCTTATATAAGGGCAGGTACTTTAAAGGCTTCTCCTATAGTAAACATACACCTGATATTTGAAAAAAACATTGAGGGAATTTTTAAAAAAAGGTTTACAGGGTTGCTTGATACAAAATGTCAGTGGATATTCAGAATTACCGATAAACAGATATGTATTGTAATCAGTGCTGCCGAAGAAATAGCTGAACTTGATAAGCAGGAAATTATAAACTTAGCCAAAAATGAACTAATCATATGTTTCCCTGAAGTAAAAAATTATAATATAAAATCAGAACGTATAATAAAGGAAATGTATGCAACGTTTAAACCAGATAAAGATTCATTGAACACGAGATTAACCAGTCAGACTAAATATAAAAATCTTTTCATAGCCGGCGACTGGACAGATACAGGCCTTCCGGCTACAATAGAAGGTGCTGTAAGGAGCGCAGAAAAATGCGTTGAACTGATTAATAAAAGTTTAAATTAATTTCATAACTAAAATACCTAAAGGAAGGGTAAAAAATGGAAAACACCACAAACACAACAACCGCAAAGCCGGTAAGAATTAACCTGAACGGAGCTGCTTCATCTGAAGCTGAAATCGAGAGACTTCTCATAGAAGAGCGTATGCGTCTTGAAAAGGAATACGGAATTGAGTCGAAACCGATTGACCATTTCAAAAGACCGCTTGAAAGAATGTTTACAAAAGACGAAAGAGATAAAGTAACTATACTCTTCGGCGGTTTAACCTGGAAGCATGAAAAACTTATCCGCGGAGTTCTTGAGGGACTTGGCTATAAAGCCATGGAAATACCTACTCCGGATAAGCGGGCTTTTCAGCTTGGAAAAGAATACGGAAATAACGGACAGTGTAATCCGACCTATTTTACAGTTGGGAACCTCGTTCAGTTTCTTCAGGGGCTTGAAGCTCAGGGAATGACTAAACAGGAAATCATTGACAACTACGTTTTCTTTACAGCCGGAGCATGCGGGCCGTGCAGGTTCGGTATGTATGAAGCTGAATACAGACTTGCACTGCGTAACTCCGGATTCGACGGTTTCCGGGTTCTGATATTCCAGCAGACAGGTGGTCTTGATCAGGCAGAAGTTGAGGCTGGTCTTGAAATGAATCTAGACTTCTTCCTCGGAATAATCAATGCAATGAACATTGGAGATATCATTAATGACGTTGCACACCAGATTCGTGCTTTTGAAGTTAATCCGGGAGAAACAGACAGAGTTCTTGAAGAATGTATGGAAATGATGTATCAGAGAATGAAAAGTAAAAGGTATTTTAACTTCAACGGATTTGTGGGTGAGTTGATTTCAAAAATTCCGGCTTCAAATTACATAGCAAGATTTGTTGAGCAGAAACTAAGCGATTACTATCTTGAAACCATCCGTGAGATAAGAAATAAATTTAATGAGGTAAGGGTTGACAGGACAAAGGTCAAGCCGATCGTGAAAATTACAGGTGAATTCTGGGCACAGACAACCGAAGGAGACGGAAACTTCAACATGTTCCCCTTCCTGCATAGAGAAGGAGCGCAGCTTCTGGTTGAACCGATTGCTACATGGATTCTTTATATGCTTCATCAGGCAAAGAATATGTATCACGACAGAAAAGGCCTGAAGGAAGGCGAAGAAGCTCCGAAGCCTACCCAGATTCTGAAAAAATTAAAAATGTATAAAGATTACAAACAGAAAATTACTATACTAACGCTTGCTGAAAAAGTTTTTGAGCAAGAATACAATAGGATAAGAAAGGCATTTGATAATCTTCCCCACCCTCTTGCAAGCCAGCTTGAAATGCAGAGACTCGGGCATCCGTTTTACAATTCAAGGGTTGAAGGCGGTGAAGGACACCTTGAAGTAGCAAAAAATATTTACTACTGCAACAAAGACCTTTGTCATATGGTGCTTTCACTCAAGCCATTCGGTTGTATGCCTTCCACTCAGTCAGACGGAGTTCAGTCTGCTGTAACTTCAATGTTCAAGGATATGATATTCATTCCGATTGAAACTTCAGGTGAAGGAGATATAAACGCTCATTCAAGAGTTCAAATGGCTCTGGGCGAAGCGAAAGCAAAGGCTAAAGCTGAATTCAGAAAATGTCTTGACGAAACCGGTTACTCACTGGAAGAGATTAAGGCGTATATAGAAACACATGATGAGCTTACAAGACCATTTTACATTGTTCCTCATACAAAAGGAGTTGTAGGAGTAGCAGCAAACTTTGTATTGCACGTTGCTGATAGAATGAAGAAGGAAGGTATAAAGCCGCTGAAGAAATCACAGGAACAATTTGCTGAGTTAAACTAAATTATCCGGAAGAACTCATATGACAAAACAAAAATCACCACTCTATATCGGTTTTGACGTTGGTTCAACAACTGTGAAGGCAGTTGTTATGGACATAGATGAGGATAAAATCCTCTGGTCAGACTATCAGCGTCATGACACAAAACAGCCGGAGAAATCTCTTGAACTCCTTAAAAATATAGAGTTATCATTAGGTAAGAAAGCCCTCGAAGGAGCAAGGATCTTTATAACAGGTTCAGGAGGTGCAAATATCGGAAGACACATCGGAGCGAAATTTGTACAGGAAGTAAACGCTGTTTCACTTGCTGTTGAAAAACTCTATCCCAACACATTATCAGTTATAGAACTCGGCGGACAGGATGCTAAAATCATTGTCTTTAAACCGGATGAAGAAACGGGAAAGAAGAAGAAGATTCCGTCAATGAACGATAAATGTGCCGGCGGAACAGGTGCAGTGATAGACAAGATAAACGCAAAGCTGAAAATTCCTCCCGAAGAACTCTGCAACATGGGTTATCTTGGTCTTAAACTGCATCCCGTTGCAGGTAAATGCGGAGTATTTGCTGAAACTGATATAAACGGATTGCAAAAGTCCGGTGTACCTGCCGATCAGTTAATGGCAAGTTTGTTTGAGTCAATCATTCAACAGAATCTGTCTGTATTGACACGCGGTCACACATTAAGACCAGAAGTTCTTCTGCTTGGCGGACCAAACACATACATAAAAGGAATGCAGGAATGCTGGAGAGCAAATATTCCGAAAATGTGGGAGGAAAGGAATGTTCAGTATGATAAATCGAAACCGATTGAAGAGCTGATCCGTGTTCCGGACAATGCACAATATTTCGCAGCAATCGGAGCGATTGAATTCGGCAAGGAGGAAGAACCAGATGTTGGAATATATAAAGGTTACGAAGGACTTGAATGGTATATAAACGTCGGACGTGATGAAGAGAAAAAGAAACTTATGAAAGTTATGGGAGGAGGAGGATTATATAAAGACGAAGAAGAGCTTACCCGGTTCAAGGAAAAATATAAAATACCAAAATTTATTCCGGCAACATTTAAGCCGGGCGAAGTTGTAAAAGGATTCATCGGACTTGACGGAGGTTCAACATCAACAAAGGCTGCGCTTATCTCAGAAGATAAGGAAGTTCTTGTGAAAGCATATCAGCTCTCAAAAGGAAATCCGATTGAAGATACAATTGAGATATTACAGAAGCTTCGGGAACAGGTGGAATCTCAGGGTGCAACACTTGAAGTATTGGGAATAGGAACAACAGGTTATGCAAAAGACATTCTGAAAGATGTATTGCATGGTGACGTTGCACTTGTTGAAACGGTTGCACATACACAGGCAGCTTTGCATTTCTATCCCGATACAGACGTAATAGTTGACGTGGGAGGACAGGACATAAAGTTAATTATTCTTGACAAGGGAAGAGTAACGGACTTTAAGTTAAACACACAATGCTCTGCCGGAAACGGTTATTTTCTCCAGTCAACTGCTCAGGGCTTTGGTTTTAAAGTTGAAGATTTCGCTGACATTGCTTTTTCCGCAAGACAATTTCCTCAGTTCGGTTATGGCTGTGCTGTCTTTATGCAGTCAGATATAGTTGATTTCCAGCGTCAGGGATGGAAACCTGAGGAAATTATGGCTGGTCTCTGTAACGTCCTGCCCAAAAATATCTGGTTATATGTTTCACAGATTCCAAACCTTGCAAAACTAGGAAGAAACTTTGTTCTTCAGGGAGGGACTCAGCACAATCTTGCTGCAGTTAAAGCACAGGTTGATTTCATTGTTGACAGATTTAAAGGAAGCGGTGTTGAACCAAACGTATTTGTTCACAAACATACAGGTGAAGCAGGTGCAATAGGCTGTGCAATTGAGGCTGCAAGGCTTTATGCAAACGGACTGCGGACTCAGTTCATCGGGCTAGATCAGGTAGCAAAAATAAAGTTCAAGACAACAAGAAATGAGCAGACGAGATGTTACTTCTGCAAGAATAAATGTCTGAGAACTTTTATAGACGTTGCAACCGATGAGAAAGCACAGAAGTTTATAGAAAATCCCGAAGCTGAGATTCCGAAAGAGATGGTTGCTAATCCTGAGTCAAAAGTTGCAATGGCTGAAGGCACGCAGAGATTAATTATAGCAACATGTGAAAAAGGAACAGTTGAGGATCTTAACTCAATGAAACAGATTAAGAAAGGGCTTGATGCAGTGAAAGATGCAACTCCAAACCTTGTTGAAATAGCAGCAACTGAGGTCTGGAAATCCCAGAGTCCGAAGATAGTAAAAGATGAAATACCTGTTCCTTCTAAAGTTGATATTATAAAATTCAGGTTTGACAGAAAAGCAAAGGAAGAATTTGAAAAAAGGGTTGAGCTTATGAAGAAACGTGAAAAGATTGTGATAGGTATTCCAAGAGTACTTAACATGTATCAGCATACGCCATTCTTCACAGCATATTTCGAATCACTTGGCATAAAACCGGGTAACATAGTTTATTCTGAATATACTAGTGAAGAACTGTATAAGGAAGGTGCTAAACGCGGAGCAATTGATCCGTGTTTCCCTTCAAAGATCGGCATACCTCACATTCATAATCTAATGTATAAGATTCATAAGAAGAAGAAACTTGATTACATATTCTTCCCTATCGTTGATACCATGCCTTCAGATCTGATTTATGCACAGGAGCATCACGCCTGCCCTACGGTTACTGCAACTTCTGAAGCTGTAAAGGCTGCATTCATAAAGGAAAGCGACTTATTCAAGGAGTTCGGAATTGAATATGTCAATACCTGTCTCTTATA
>JAOADS010000120.1 GCA_026417195.1 Ignavibacteria bacterium
GACTGGGTGTTATTCAGCTCAAGTATCCGTGAGAAAAGCACCGGTCCGAATTCAGAAACTGTTGCCCTCAATCTCAGCCCTTTTTCGTTCGACAATGAGAGGAATTCGACTGGACATCCCTGAGGTTTCCAGTCAATACCTATTTTATTCATCCTCTCAGATATTTTTTCATTCATTTCACCGGATGCAGCTATACCGCTTAAATCACCTTTAATGTCCATTACCAGAACAGGAACTGACTTGGAAGAAAGACCTTCGCAAATTAGCTGTAAAGTTTTTGTCTTACCTGTACCCGTAGCACCAGCTATGAGACCGTGACGGTTCATTGTTTTCAGGGGAAGTTTTACGTGTACTCCGTTAAGAACTTCGTTTCTGAAAATAGCTGCTCCGAGAGTTATGTATTCACCTTTGAAGCTGTATCCTTCGTTAACCTGTTGAATGAATTTTTCTTTGTTATCCAAAGTTAGTTGTGTTAAATATTATTTAATACATCATCAACGTGCCCGGGCACTTTCACTTTGTCAAAAATCTTTTCTATTTTACCTTTCTCGTTTATTATGAAAGTAGTTCTCGCAACTCCCATATACTTCCGCCCGTACATACTTTTTTCCTGCCATACACCGTAATCTTCAAGCGTTTTTTTTGACTCGTCGCTAAGTAATGTAAATGGCAGTTCATACTTATCTCTGAATTTTTTGTGACTCTCGGTACTGTCCGGTGATACCCCTATTATAACAGTGTTTTTCTTTTTAAAAGAGTTTATTTTATCTCTGAAGTCACATGCTTCTTTAGTACATCCAGAAGTCATATCCTTAGGATAAAAATATAACACGACTTTTTTGCCTCTAAAATCTTTCAGTGAAAAGGTCTTGCCTTTATCTGAGGTAAGTTTGAAATCAGGAGCTTTGTCTCCTACTTTGAGTTTCATTTCAGTTCCTCAACTGCTTTTTTAAGTCCTTCAAAATTTATCTGGACACCGGGATTTTCAGTAACTTCAACATACCGTATCACTCCTTCTTTATCTATGACATAGACTGCCCTTTGGGCTACTTCTTTCATTCCGTGAGCAAAATCAACCTGTACCACATCATAACTTTTTATAACATCCTTGTTGAAATCACTGAGCAGAGGAATTGTGATTTTATTAGCATCTGCAAATGCTTTCTGAACAAATGTTCCGTCAACACTAATCCCCAGAACTTCCGCATTCATTGACTTATATGCTTCAAAGTTCTCACTCATAGTACACATCTCTGTAGTACAGACACCGGTAAATGCCTGAGGGAAAAATAAAAGAACTACGTTTTTGCCTTTAAGTGAACTTAAAGATACGTTAACAAGGTCTGCGGAAGGTGTGAGAGACGGTAATGTGAAATCCGGTGCTTTATCTCCTGTTTTTAATGCCATTTTTTATTTTATTTTAGTTTATGAAATAACTTTTAAATATTAATTGCTTCTCCATAAGCTTCGGCTGCAGCTTCCATGACAGCTTCAGCTAAAGTGGGATGAGAATGAACTGTTCTTATTATTTGTTCATAGGTTGTTTCAAGTGATTTCCCTAGTGTAACTTCTGCGATAAGTTCACTTGCTTCATTTCCACATATATGTGCTCCGAGTAATTCGCCATACTTAGCATCAAAAATGAGCTTAACAAAGCCGGCTGTCTCGCCTACTGCACGTGCCTTGCCACTTGCAGAAAACGGGAAACGCCCTATTTTGACTTCATATCCAAGTTCCTTTGCTTTCTTTTCTGTTAAACCAACCGATGCAACCTGAGGCTGACAGAAAGTTACAGCTGGAATTGTATTATAATCAATATCAGGGACATCCATACCTTTAATTTTCTCAACACAGTTTATACCTTCGGCTGATGCAACATGAGCCAACCACGGAGGACCGTTTACATCACCAATAGCATATATGCCCGGCACGTTTGTTTTGTAGTCAGAATCTACCTTAATGAAACCTTTCTCGGTTATAACTCCGCATTCTTCAAGTCCTATATTCTCAATATTACCGGTAAAACCTACCGCAACAAGAGCTATATCTGACTCAAGAACATCATTAGATTTTCCTGATAATTTTGCTTTAACAATTTCCTTTTTGGAATTAGGTGCTGTCTTGTTTACAGTGATTGACTCAACCTTTGTCCCGGTGAGGATGTTAATTCCTAATTTACGAAACTCTCTTGAGACAACATCGCTTGATTCTTTATCTTCATTAGGTAAAGGTGCATCAAGCATTTCCACAACAGTGACTTTTGCTCCGAATGCATTCCAGAAATATGCAAACTCCATACCTATTGCACCAGCACCGATTATAGTAATGCTTTCAGGAAGCTGGTCCAGAACTATAGCTTCCATAAATGAGAGAACTTTCTTACCGTCGATGTTCATGCCCGGGAAGCTCCTTGCCTTTGAACCAGTTGCTAATATGACATGCTTTGCTGAAAGTTCATTTGTAACTTCTCCGCTTTTCTCACAAATAACGGTATGAGAACCGTTTCTGCCTGCTTTTATCCTTCCCCATGCAGGTATGTAGTCAATCTTGTTTTTCTTCATCAGATACTGAACTCCTTTCTCAGACTTATCTGCAACGTCACGTGAGCGTTTAATTACAGAGGTGAAATCAAAAGTAATGTTATCTGCTGATATTCCGAATTCTTTTGACTTTTTAAGTGTGTGCATAACTTCAGCAGCTTTTAAAAGTGATTTGGAAGGTATGCATCCCCAGTTAAGACATATGCCTCCGAGTTTTGCAGATTCAACTATAGCGGTTTTAAATCCAAGTTGCGAAGCTCTGACTGCGGCTGTATACCCACCAGGTCCGCCGCCTATTACAACAACATCATATTCTGATTGAGCCATTTTAAATATAAATTATAAATATTGATTAAAAATTATGATTGGATTTGCAAAGATAAGAATTTATGAGTATTTACTCAATTTAATTCGAACTCACCAGAATGTATTTTGTGGTAGTAATTACAGGAACTACATTATAAACTGCCATCGTTAAGACTAATATATAAACTAAAATCTATGAAAATAAAAACTTTATTACCTTTTATAGTCTTACTTTTTTTACCCATTTTAACTTTTAGTCAAAATGAAGGAGTTCTATCAGGAATTGTAATTGATAAAGTTACTCAGAGTCCTTTGAAGGACATTAATATAAGGATTTCGGGGACAGTTTTCTCAGACAAATCCCGTGAAGACGGAAGTTTCAGGATAGAAGGTATTACCCCGGGTATTTATTCAGTGGAATTTTCATCTGTTAATTATCAGAAGTATGTGGAACAGGACGTTGTTATATCGGGCTCAAGCGGCAGAGAACTCATAGTGGAACTTATACCTATTACTACGGAGGAGGTTGTGGTTGAGGATGCAAGATTCAGGAAACCTTCGGAAGTATCTACTTCATTTAAGTCTCTGAGGTTTGAGGAAATCAGAAGATTTCCCGGAGGACTTGAAGACATAGGCAGAGTAATCCAGTCTCTTCCGGGTGTTGCACTTACTTCAGACGGAAGAAATGATTTACTTGTAAGGGGAGGCTCTCCAGCTGAAAACCTCTTTATAGTTGACGGTTTTGAAGTCAATAACTTCAATCACTTCGGAGCTCAGGGCTCAACAGGAGGTCCCACAAGTATATTGAATCTTGATTTTGCTAGTGAGATTAATTTTTACACGGGGGGTTTCAGTGTTAAATACGGAGATAAACTTTCCTCAGTGGTTGAAGTGAAACAAAGAAATGGGAACAGGGAAAGATTCTATGGGAAAGTTAATATCAGCGGAACAGGTGTGGGAGCAAACTTTGAAGGACCGATTAAAAAAGGTAGATCCTCATGGCTTATATCAGTTAGAAGGAGTTACCTTGATCTTATATTCAATGCTTCGGGATTTTCTTTTGTGCCTGAGTACACCGATTTTCAGCTGAAAACTGTTTATCCATTCGGAAGAAAAAATTCAATTGAGTTTTCCTCATTTGGTGCCCTAGATAAGGTGAGATTTAACAACGATACAGAAGAAAACAGACAGAATAATGAGAGAATTCTGACAAATAATCAGAAGAGTTATGCATCCGGCATAATATGGAAACACATAGCCTCAAAGAATTCACTGATAAAATTTACTCTTTCGAGAAACTATGTAAATTATTTCTTCTCTAAGAGAGATTCATTATTCAACGAAACTTTCAGGAATTCATCCAAAGAGTCTGATACACAGCTGAAATCTGAGTTCAGCTTAAAGACAACTGGGAACTTATTTATAAATCTCGGAATAGGGTCAAAAATAATATTACTTGATTACAACATAGATAAGAAAGCAGATACTCTGCTTGTAAGTAACACTAATAGTATAGTTATTCCTCCAGTGTTTATAGATTTACGTGACAGGACATATAAAGCTTTCGGTTACGGAGAAATAACAGCCAACTTTAACAGATTTAAAATTACAGCCGGTATCAGAACGGATTACTTTGAATACACGAAAAAGTTGTCTTTATCTCCCAGAGTAAACCTAACATATACGGTTTCACCTAAACTTAATATTAATTCAGCAGCGGGAATTTTTCATCAGACACCTTCATATATATGGCTTGTTGCAACTGAAGATAATAGAAATCTTGATTACATCAGGGCTGAACATTTTATAGGAGGAATAGAGTACTTCTTTGATGAGTCCACACGGCTTACAGTTGAAGGATATTATAAAAGATACCGTAACTATCCTGTAAGCAGGAACAGACCTTATCTGATACTTGCAAATAACAGTGGCTTTGAAAATCAGAACTCATTTGGTCTTGAAAGTCTTGTGAGTTCAGGTACTGGTAAAGCATACGGACTGGAAATATTTTTGCAGAGAACCCTAAGTAAAAACTTCTACGGTGCTATGAGTATTTCGCTAAGTGACGTTAAATATAAGGCGCTGGATGGAGTTGAAAGACGTTCTGACTGGGATAACAGGTTTGTAATAAACTTAAATGCAGGTTATAAAATAGGAAGTAAATGGGAATTCAGCACTAAGTTCAGGTTGGCTGGCGGAAGACCTTATACACCCATTAATCCGTCAAATGGTGCTGTTGATTACAATCAATACAATTCTAAAAACTATCCGGTTTACCACAGACTTGACCTGAGAGCTGAGAGGAGATGGTTTTTCAGGAATTGGGTGCTGACTGCCTATATTGACATTCAGAATATTTATAACAGAAAAAATATTTTTGAATACAGGTGGAATAAATTTAAAAAGGAAATTGAAACATCAAAAAATCTTGGAATTCTGCCAACAATAGGTATTAGTGCAGAGTTCTGAATATTCAGCTTATGTGGGCTTGTTATTAGTTAGACCTTTGAAAGAAATATAATTAACTTCGTGTATATATGAATTTTATTTTCCTTCCTTTTTGATTAATAAAATACCTGAGCATAGGAAAGGTCTTATTTTAATTTCACTCACGGCATTCCTCTGGAGCACAAGTGGATTTTTTATAAAGTTTATGTCTGCAACCGCTTTTCAGATATCTTTCTGGAGATCACTTATAGCAGCGTTAACGATATTTTCAGTATCTTTATTTCGTAAGGAGAAACTTCGTATTGAATCAGATTTCATCTCTCTCTCAGCAGCTTTTTTCTATGCGGGTATCCTGATACTTTTTGTGATTGCTACAAAAATGACAACTGCAGCCAATGCAATATTCCTTCAATTCACAGCACCCGTTTATCTGGTTTTATTAGAGCCAATAGTTATGAAAACAAAGTTTGAACCTAAAAACATCATAACTGTTATAATATGTCTTTTCGGAATGGGATTGTTTTTTTTCGGCAAACTTGAGTTGGGAGGAATTTACGGAAATATTTTAGCAATAGGTTCAGGGATTTGTTTTGCGATGTTCAGTCTCCTTCTTAAATACAAGAGAGAAAAACATAATTCTTCCAATACAATAGGCATAGTTATAATCGGTAACCTTTTGGTATCTGCTGTTACCTTACCAATAATATTTCCGGACATATTACTGGATTTAACACATACGGTAATTTTATTTTACATGGGTGCAGTTCAAATAGGTATCAGCTATATGATTTTCAATATAGGGATAAAATACGTCTCTGCCACAGAGTCAATGATAATTGCAACTCTTGAAGCTGTATTTAATCCTATATGGGTGTTTATAGGTTTAGGTGAAGTGCCTACGGTGTATTCTATTATAGGAGGGTTAATAATATTTTCAGCTGTTATATGGAGAAATCTCAGCAGAGATGAAAAGTCCCTGATAATTGATTAAAAAGGCGGCTTTCGGATAGCGTTTACTTTTGAGTTAAACTGCCAATCAAAAAAAGAGCCTGCAGTTTATTTTTAACCTAACCAATTATAGTGAAGTTCTTTTAAATCAAGCCCTAGTTGCATTTACTTCCGATGTTTTGAAAATTATCAAAGCTTTGACAGACAGCTCAATACCTAAACTGGAGAAAAGGCTCTATGCCAACTAATTCTAAGCTAAATTTTACACACTAAATGGAAAACTTTACCTCCAATTAGCACTGATATCTCTGATATAATGATACAACATTATAAATCCTATAACATACTCTTCTATGTCCTTATAAAAGTATAAAAAAATATATATACTATTTTGTAATTCATTGTTTAAAGAATTTCTTAAAATTATATTTGCATTATAGGAGAGCTCGCATAATGGTATTGCAGCGGTCTTGAAAACCGCCGGGCGAAAGCCTGTGGGGG
>JAOADS010000121.1 GCA_026417195.1 Ignavibacteria bacterium
GGATAAGCGGTGGAGTTTTTACGGCTCCTCCTAATATTAATGGTTTAAGAGGTGCTATAGTATATGCCATGGTAGGCGGTGAATTCAGAGGTTTTGGCATTTCGGGAAGCGGTGGGCCATACGCTGTAAGTCGCCTAGCTCCTGCTACATATACTATGATATGTGACAGATTTGGTTACCGTGATGCTCAGAGAAGTGTTGTACTGGGAAGTTATAATATTGATACGATTAATTTCTACCTGGTTCATGTTAATTTAATCGGGATCACACCAATTAGTTCAGCCATACCTTCGTTTTTCAGATTAGAACAGAATTATCCGAATCCTTTTAATCCATCTACGAAATTTAAGGTTGATATACCAAATGAGTCATTTGTTAATATTACAATTTATGATATGTTAGGCAGGGAAGTCGAAACCGTAATAAATTCTAAATTATCAGCTGGTTCTTATTCCATAGAATGGAATGCCTCTAAATATTCCAGTGGTATTTACTTTTACCGCATGACTGCTAAAGATACTAAGGGTAATCCTGCGCAAACGTTTAATGACGTCAAAAAAATGATACTGGTGAAATAATTTTTGTTTTCTCCTCCTTTGGTTGAGGCTGGAATCCAAAAAACGTTACCTCCGTTGGATCCAGCCTTTTATTTTTACCATACACTCATACTGTTACAATAAATAACAATTTTTATTCTGATCTATTATTATATTTGAATATGAGCAAATCCATATTATTAATTGAGGATGATTCAAGATTATGTGAACTTTTGAATGAATTCCTTTTTAGGAACAATTACAAAGTTTCTTACTTCGAAAAACCATCTGATGCATTTGTAAAACTTAGGAACAATTACTTCGATATCATAATACTTGATGTGATGTTGCCTGAAATGAATGGCTTTGAGGTATTAAAAAAAATAAGAAAAGATTATAGAACACCTGTTATAATGTTGACAGCGCGAGGCGAACTTAATGATAAAATATTAGGTCTTGAGCTTGGAGCTGATGATTATTTGCCTAAACCTTTTGAACCTAGGGAACTACTTGCCAGAATACAATCCGTATTAAGGAGAAGTGAATCGAAAGCAGATGAGAATCAGATTATTGAGATAAATGATCTGGTTATTGATACCGGACAGAGAATAGCATTGTTTAATAATCAAGATATGGAACTTACATCTTCAGAATATGAAATACTTCTATATTTTGCACTCAATAACGGCAAGGTATTATCAAGAGATGAAATTATGCATAACACAAAAGGAATTCCATGGGTTAGTTTTGACCGTTCTGTAGATGTTTTGGTATCCCGCTTAAGGAGTAAATTTAAAAAACGGGATAATAAAAAAAGACAGATAATAAAAACTATTCATAGTGTTGGATATATGTTTTATCTACCTAAATAATGTTAACAGAATTTAAAAAAAGAAAAAAATCCGTCTTTTTTAAATTGACTTTTGTTGTAATTATCTCGGGGATTCTTATTGCAGGTTCAGTAATGCTTGCATTCAGATTGAGTACAGATCATAAACCAAGAAAATATTTTGGAGAGTTTATCAGAAAGTTTGAACAAAAAATCGTTTCTGATATAGGGATACCGCCGGATACCATCAAAGCCAGAGAAATAGCTGATGAACTTGAAATAGGTATAAGATTTGAGTCACAAAACTTTATTTGGAGTAATGACAAGGATCTGCCCTCAATGGAATTACTTGAGAAGGAGGCTGTCAGAATATTGCCCCCGTTACGAAGCGAGGATAGTTCTCCACCCGGAAGAATAATGAGATATAAAAACGTCACATATTCAATTATTGATTTTCCAGAGGGACACTTTATCATCGATCCCATTAATCCCGACAGGTTTTTCAAGCCTGAAAAAGCTGTAATACTTTCAGTAGTTTTTGTTTTATTAATTGTATCAGGTATGTATTTTTATCTCCGATATCTTTTCACGCCTTTAAAATCCTTAACTCTTGCAGTGCAATCCATAGGTGAAGGTAATTATGATGTAAAAGTTCCAGAGGGAAGCAGTGATGAACTGGGTGAACTTGGGCATGCTATCAATGATATGTCTGGAAGAATTTCAGAAGCTATGAAGGCAAAAGAGCAGCTGCTGATTGATGTATCACATGAACTCAGATCACCTATTACAAGAATTAAATTAGGACTTGAGTTAGGCGTTTCTTCTGAAAAGCTAAAAGAAGATTTATGTGAGATGGAAAAGATGGTAAGTGGTATGCTTGATAATTACCGTTCCGATAATAAGGATTTAAGAATGGCAAAGACAGAACTTGTTGCACTCATAAAAGATATTATAAATGAATATTCAAATCAAGAAAGACTTGAAGTGATTGATAAAGCAGCTAAATATTTTATTAACTGTGATTCAGAAAGAATCAGAACGGTTTTAAGAAACATTATAGATAATTCCCTTAAGTATTCTGAAAAAGATGTCATAATAGATGTCTTCTCGCAGGGGCGGAAGGTTATAGTATCAGTAACAGATCAAGGTATTGGTATTTCTGAAGATGATCTTAAGTATATATTTGAACCTTTCTACAGAGCAGATCCTTCCAGATCAAAGAAAACTGGAGGTTTTGGTTTAGGTCTATCTATTTGTAAAAAAATCATGTCTGCCCATAAAGGTGAAATTAAAATAACTAGCAATCTGGGCTCTGGGACAGAAGTCAGATTAATCTTCAGGCAAACAGAGGAGAATTATCAATAAATATATAATACTTTTCTATAAGTTCGCCCTTCATGTAAAATATATTTGCGAAATTCACGGATACGACCTTATCATCAGCTCTGGTATATGTAACTTTTCCTTCCCACACTATTGAGCCTTCCTTTTCCCAGAAGTTTAGAATTTCGTGTTTACATGCTTTTATTATTTTAAAGAAGGCTTCCACAGTCTCTTCAATTGCTTTTCTTCCTTTTACTTCTTCAGCGTTACCGAACCGGAATACACCATCTTCAGTAATAAGTTCAGAGAATCTTTTTGAGTCTTTTGAATCTATGATTGAGCTAACGTTTTCGAGAAAGTTTTTTGTTTCCATGTTTGTTGAGTTATTTGATTTTAATTTTATTTATTTTCCAGATTTCGTTTGTATACTCGCTTATTGTTCTGTCACTAGAAAACTTTTCCATTCTGGCAACATTAATGATAGATTTCTGTGACCATAATTTTCTGTCGGAGTAAATGCTGTACATCTTTTTATGGGTATCTTTATAAGATTTGAAATCAGCCATAACGAAGTAATAATCTCTGGTAAGAAGTTCCTGAATTACAGGGATGAAAATTCCCGGTTCGTTTTTGCTGAACTTGTCAGATGCTATCTGATCAATAACTAATTTCAGTTCAGGATCAGATTCGTAATATTCTGAAGGAAGATACCCATTTTTCCTTTTTTCCAGTATTTCATATGATGTCAGTCCGAATATAAATATGTTATCATCACCTACCTCATTTTTTATTTCAATATTAGCTCCGTCAAGGGTTCCTATTGTAAGGGCTCCGTTAAGGGCAAATTTCATATTACCTGTACCTGACGCTTCAAATCCAGCTGTTGAAATTTGTTCAGAAACATCTGAAGCAGGTATGATTTTTTCTGCCAGTGTAACACCGTAGTTAGGGATGAACAAAATTCTGAGTTTCTGATTTGTTTCCGGGTCGTTATTAACAACTTCAGCAACTGAGTTAATTAACTTAATTATAAGTTTTGCCATATGATAGGAAGGAGCGGCTTTCCCTCCGAATATGAATAGTTTAGGAATAGTTTCGCTGTCAGGGTTTATTTTCAATCTGTTATACAAACAGATTATATGAATAATATTCAACAATTGTCTTTTGTATTCATGAAATCTTTTCACCTGAGTGTCAAAAACGAAATCAGGGCTGATTTCAGAAGACAGATTTAGGTATTTAAGTAATCTGATTTTATTATTCCTTTTTATTTCCTGCCATTTATTTATGAAGTCCGTATCGTCTGCATAAGACTCTATTTTTCTTAACAGTCTTAAATCTGTTATCCACTTATCCTTGATTTTTGAAGTGATAAGTGCTGAAAGTTCCGGATTTGCCTGTAGTAAAAATCTTCTGACAGATATTCCGTTTGTTTTGTTATTAAACTTCCATGGCTGAAAATGATAGAATTCAGGGAATATATATTTTTTTAATATTTCAGTATGTAATTCAGCTACGCCGTTTACTGATTTACTTCCTGCAATAGCAAGATTTGCCATTCTTATAATTTTTCCCGAGTGGTTCGTTCCTGTTATAGAAATTTTTTCGAGTATTGATTCATCACTTGAAAAATTATTTCTTATTTCAGACAGAAGTTTGTTATTAATTTCGTTAATAATTATCAAATGCCTTGGCAGAAGAACCTCAAGCAGACTTTCTGACCATTCCTCCAATGCTTCAGGTACTATGGTGTGGTTTGTATAGGCAAATACCTGTTTAGTTGTTTCCCAGGCTGTATCCCAGCTGAGATTTTCTTCATCTATAAGAATCCTCATTAATTCCGGTATGGCAATTGCAGGGTGGGTATCGTTTAACTGAATGACTGCCTTTTCATTAAGTTTGGAAATGTCTTTATTGTTGATTTTATAATTTTTTATTATGTCCTGAAGTGTAGCAGATACAAAGAAATATTGCTGGCGAAGACGCAGGATTTTACCCTGCGGGACAGAATCATTAGGGTAAAGGACTTTGGAAATTGTTTCTGAAAGGTTTTTACTTTCAACTGCTGAGAGATAATTCCCCTGATTGAAATAATTTAAGTTAAATTCATCAGTAGCCTTTGCCTGCCAGAGGCGAAGTGTGTTTACAGTATTGTTCCTGTAGCCGGGGACAGGAACGTCATGGGCAACTGCAAGAACGTCATCGGTGTTAAGCCATTTGTATCGCTTTATACCCTCATTATCAGTAAAGCTCTCTACTTTTCCGTTAAACTTTACACGATATGTACATTCTGACCTAATTAATGTCCACGGACTTCCATATCTAAGCCAGTGATCTGGTTTTTCAACCTGCCAGCCTTTTTCAATCTCCTGTTCAAATATTCCGAATTCATAAAGAATCCCATATCCGAATGCCGGCAGTTCCAATGTTGCAAGTGAGTCCATGAAACATGCAGCCAACCTTCCCAGACCACCGTTACCTAATCCCATATCAGGTTCATATCTGATGATCTCAGCTAAGTCATAACCAAAACTTTTAAGAAGTTTATCAGCTTCTTCATAAAGCCCGAGATTTATAAGAGAATTTTCAAGCAGGCTGCCCATAAGGAACTCTAATGAGAGGTAGTGGGCACATCTTACATTTTCGTCAAGATATTTCCTTTGTGTCCTGAGCCAGTTCCTTGCAATTCTGTCTCTCACAGCAAGGGAAATAGCTTTCAGCACGTCATCCCTTGTTACAGTGATGCGATCTTTTATTAAATCAAATTCGAGGTGTTCTGCAAATTGAGTAGTGAGGGAACTTTGTTTTACCTTTGCTCCGTCTGTAAAAAAAACAGATTTATGAATTCTATTCAATTCTTTAAAGAACTATTGGTGAGAGTATATGAAATCTTTTTCTATTTCTGAAAATTTAACAGCAACTTTGTCTTTTTCTGATACTAAGGGGTTTTTAACTTTCCAGTCTATTGCAAGATCTTTGTCTGCATAGTAAATGCTTCTCTCAGAATCTTTATTATAATAAGCAGTACACTTATAAAAAAATAAAGCTTCATCAGACAGAACAACGAAACCATGAGCGAAGCCCGGAGGTATCCACAGTAAGCATTTGTTTTCATCTGATAATTCAGTTGAAAAATATTTTCCGTAAGTCGGGGAACCAAATCTTATGTCAACAGCTACGTCAAGGACTTTGCCTTTTATGACAGTGCATAGCTTGCCCTGAGAGTGCTTTCCTACCTGATAATGTAGTCCCCTTAAGGTATGTTTCCGTGAGCATGAAATATTATCCTGAACAAAGTGATAATTAATATATTTTTCAATTAGATCTTTTCTGTAAAGTTCCATAAAAAATCCCCGCTCATCAGTGAAGACTGGAGGTTTTATCAGCAGCAGTCCATCTATAAATGTTTTTTCAATTAACATTCACCTTGTCATTATAGATTTTCTGTAGGTAATTCCTGTAATCGCATTTCGGTAGATTTTCTATAATTTCACGGAAGTTTTCAAGTGTAATGAAATTCATGTTTAAAGCTATTTCCTCCAGACAGGCTACCTTCAATCCCTGTCTTGCCTCTATTGCTCCAAAAAAATTTGATGCCTGCAGAAGTGCCTCAGGTGTACCTGTGTCAAGCCAGGCAACACCTCTGCTGATTATTTCAACACTGAGCTTTCCTTTACGCAGATATTCATTATTGACATCTGTGATTTCTAGTTCTCCTCTATGGGATGGCTTCAGTGTTCGAATAATTTCAAAAACGCTGCTGTCATACATATAAATCCCTGTTACACAAAAATTGGATTTTGGCATCTTAGGCTTTTCTTCTATTGATAGAATTTTATCTCCATCAAGTTCTGCAACTCCATATCTCTGCGGATCATGAACTTCCTTAATCAGAATCTTTGCTCCTTCTTTTTGATTGGCAAACCTTTTAACAAAGAAATGAAT
>JAOADS010000122.1 GCA_026417195.1 Ignavibacteria bacterium
ATTTTCAATTGCCGATTGTCTTTCCGCAGGAGTTCGAGCATATTTTGTAAGGTACTCCTGGGTTTCATTATCAAGAGACTCAAAATCATAGGAAACTACCTCAATATCAAAAATTATAAAAAGCATAGCAGCCATGTAGTATTTCACAGAAAATCTGCTGTGGGCACTGCCAACCGGCTCAACACCGCTTTCGTAAGTTGACAATTTTTCCGGATTAGGTTTTCTGGGTCCTAGTATTTTGGAAACTGTTACATTTAAAACTGCAAAGGCAACAGCCCCAACCATCATAATTAAAACCGGTATATATCCTTCAAGCATAATGCAAAGATAATTAATTGAAGTAAGTTATACAAATGAAGAACATTTCCGAATCGGATATGAAATAATTGTTAAATGTAACTCTTTCTTTAACATTTCATAAAGGCTACACTTTTATCTTCATTGAATTTCCTGCGAATTAAACATAAATTTGCAATTCAGTGAAAATTTATTTACTAATAATATTTATTTCAATCTCTTTTTTTTCCTTTTCCTATTCTGAAACCAGATTAGAGGTAACCACAGTCTTAAAAGAAAAATTTTATGACCGTGAAGGGAATATCCTTACCGGTAAGGGTGGCGTAATAGGAGATGTTGATTCCGGAATTGATGTGTTTCACCCAATGTTTTTCTTTGCTGACGGCGGAGAATTCATCTGGACAGACATTGACGGAAACGGTATTCTTAATATAGCGAAAGACGGTGTTGACCTTAATGGGAATAAGAAAATAGATGATAAAGAAATCATACGATACATAGAAATCAAAGATGATACATGGGGAATGCTTTCAGAACTTGGAGCTAATCCTAAAGCATATGACCCCGCTTTTGATTTTCTTTATGTTGATTTGAATAAAAATAAAAAAAGAGATTACGGACCTGAATTCGGATTCAGGGAAACGGATCCCGGATACGGTGAACCTATGTTCATTGCAATTGATGACAATAAAAACGGTAAAATTGAAGCCGGAGAAAAACTGATAATGCTAAAGACTTCAAAAATAAGATCTGTTTTGCAAAGAGACGGGCAAATCAGAAGACGCGGCGTTGATATGATCTATTGTGAACATGATTCAATCGGACACGGAACAGCTGTAGCTGGTTTAATAATAGGAGGACATTACGGTGTCCAGAAAATTCACGGAATTGCCCCTGATGCAGAAATGGTATTTGCGTCAATAAGATACGATTATACGCCGAGGTTTGTAAGAAATTTCCCTCAACTTTTCGCTTTTCTCAGAGATGAAAAGGTAAATATATTGTTAATTGAAGACGGAGAATGGATGCATGAATTTATGGACGGATCAACTGAAGAGGAAGAAATGCTTAACGATATGGCAAGAAACGGTACTGTAATTATAGGAGGTGCCGGAAACTTCACAGGAAGTAACATGCTGATAATTGATGAACTTCAAAAAGGAAGGACAGCTTATTATACAGCCTCATGCCCGAAACATTCGGAAGGAAAGATAAATGACGGTGTATTCTTTACATTTCTCTGGAGGAATACAGAATCCACTCTTAATTTCATAATAGAATCACCCGATGGAGAAAAAACAGATATACTAAATAACGGAAGTGGCAGGGTAACTCTTAAAAAATATAATATACATTATGCGAAAGATATGTCAAATAAAGGGACATCTATGTTCAGGCTGACCTGCTCTGCGAAGGATTCTTCATCAGTGCAAGGCAACTGGAAAATTTCAGTTACAGCTACAGTTAACACCGAACTCAGAGCATATGTAGTTGATGTTTCTCAGTCCTGGTCCGGAACCTCAAGATGGAAAAATTCAGATAAAATTTCAAATGAAGGAAATGTATGTTTCCCGTCCACTGCAGACAGCTGCATAGCTGTAGGTGCTTATGTTGTAAACATGGGCTGGTTAGATGAAATCGGAGGGCTTGCATATTACAGCAGCAAGGGATATAACATAACCGGAAAGATGGGGATAGATATTACAGCACCCGGACACTCAACTTTTTCAACTGGGAAAAATTTCGGATGGCAGATTTTCAGCGGAACAAGCTCTGCAGCTCCGCATGTAGTCGGGGCAGCAGCCCTGATGCTTCAGTATAATCCGCAACTTACTCACTCAGAAATAAGAAATATAATAATAACTTCCGCTAAAAAAGATAAGTTTACAGGTAATGTTCCCAACTCAGACTGGGGTTGGGGTAAACTTGATATAGAAAATGCACTGAAAACATTAATTAATAATTAAACAAAGAAGAAATGAAAAAAAGTAAAAAAGAAAATCTGGATAAATTCCCTCAGGTTCAGATTCAGAAACCTCAACAGAAGAAAAAGAAAGTTGATCCACTGAAAACAAGAGGAATCAATTACATTGATTATAAAGATACCAGACTGCTGCAGAGATTTGTTAATGAACAGGGGAAAATATTGCCCGGCAGGATAACCGGAATAAGTTCAAAAATGCAAAGGCAACTCACAAAAGCCATCAAAAGAGCCCGTCATTTAGCTTTAATGCCATTTGTGAGTGAAGATTTCAAACCCTGATCAGCTTAATTAAAAGCGGTTTTAATTGACTTCGTGGAATAAATTAATCAGATTTTTTATCTGGCTGTGTATTTATACACAGCTTTTATTTTCCCAGCAGGACTTCTCGCTGGGTGAATTTACGCTTGTAAAGATCATAGATGGCGACACTTTCCGTTTCGAAGAACTTGATAAATCTGCAAGACTCCTCGGGATAGACACTGAAGAAACTATAAAAGATGCTGACGCAGAACTTAAATCAAATGACTTAAGAAAAAACTGGCTTGACTATTACTATTCAGTTAAAGACTCTTCCGGCAAACCTGTAAAAATAGAATCCCCTTTCGGATATGATACATGGCAGTGGACGAAATCTGTTTTCAAGGATGTTGTAAAGATCAGGCTTGAAATTGACGAGCCTAAAAGGATGATAGATATTTACGGTAGATATCTCGTATATGTAATAGCAGTGAGAAGTGACGGAAGTGAATTTAATTATAACATTGAATGTGTAAAACAAGGTTACAGTCCTTACTTTTCAAAATACGGTTATTCAAAGAGATTCCATCAGCAATTCAGAGACGCTCAGAATTATGCCAGAGAAAATAAACTTGGTATATGGAGCGGGAAAGAAAATTGTTATCCAGACTATGAGGAAAGAATAAGTTGGTGGGATGAAAGAGCTGAGCAGATAAAATATTACGAAGAAAATTATTCAGGTAAAGGAAATTACTTCTCTATGCTTATCCCGGAAGATTACGATAATCTGTCAAAAATGACTGGTGATACAGTAATTATATTCGGGAATGTTGCAAAGGTCTTCAACACTAAACAACCCTGGATTGCAAGGCTTGAGGCTGGCGATAAAAGATCGTTTGACCTTGTTTTTTTTGAAAAGGACAATCACATATTATCCTCAACCGGGATTGATTCACCAAAAGACTATTACTTTTACGCTAAAGGTAAGTTAACAGAGTATAAAGGACGTCCTCAGATTATTATAGAAGATCCCTCCCAGATATGGAGATAAACTCATCCCATATCCGACTGATAGACACTCACGCTCACCTGAATTATCCCGAGATCCTGAAAAATCTGGATGAAATATTACTAAGAGCACAGGAAAAAGGAGTTGAAAAAATCATAGTACCTGCAACGGATTATAAATCATCTTTAGAGATAACTGAACTTGTTCAGAAACACAGTATGCTTTATGGTGCAGTTGGAATTCATCCCACAGAAGTATTAAAAATAAAAGAAAACGATTTTTATGCTATTTCTGAACTTGCAAAAGAGAATAAGATTGTAGCTATTGGAGAAATCGGACTTGACTATTACTGGAAACCTTTTGACAGGGATCTGCAGATTAAAATATTGGAAACACAGCTGGAGATTGCAGAATCTTCCGATTTGCCCGTTATCCTTCATAACCGAGAGTCCTCGGAAGATCTGATTAATATAATAAAGGAAAAACATCGTAATGGCAGACTCAAAGGTCAGTTTCACTCATTCAGCGGAGATTTATCAATGGCAATTGACTGCGTTAAAATGGGTTTTTATATATCATTCACCGGCAACATAACCTATAAGCCTAAATCTTCTACGTTACTGGCATTTGATATATTAAGACACATCCCCTTAGAAAATCTATTATTGGAAACAGATACTCCATATCTTCCGCCTATACCCTACAGAGGGAAAAGGAACGAACCCTCATTTTTAATACATACTGTAATCAAAATATCTGAAATAAAAAATATCAGCATCAAGGAGCTGACAGACAGAACTACTTTAAATGCCCTTAAACTTTTCAAGATGAATTAATTTAAAATATTTGATTAACCATAACTTAACTAAAACTTAACTGACTTTGATTATAGTTGTGTTGTAAGTTTGTTAAAAATAACTATGTCAGATCAAACAGGTTATACAGATTTCCTCAAACAGCCGGATATAAAAAAGCGTTTTGATTTGATGTATGAAGAACAAAAGAAAATTTTTATGGAAAAATGCTTAAAGGATGGTTTTAAAAAAGACTTTGCAGAAACCTTATCCATCAAAATTGCATTGATAGTAACAGACCTTTACTTTACAGAAATTCACAAAAATTCAAAAAGTCAAAAATCAAAGCAAATAAAAAAGGCTGAAAAGAACAGCCCTTTTTTATTCTTATAATTTTTTTACCTAATTTGCAGGAATCATTTTTCTAAAGTCGTTTTGTCCCGCCACATTAATTCTTACCTTGAAAGTCATCCAGAAACCATATGGCTGGTTTGGAAGTCTGTCACCGGCTGTAACCGGCTGTAATATTCCGTAAACTCTTACGTTATTGTTCTGACCTGCAGCTTTCCTTCCTTTCAGATAAAAACCGTAAACAGGTCTTAATGTATCAAGCGGAGCATTGAAATAACTCCACACTCCACCTCCGTATGTATCGTCTTGTGTAAAATCAGTTGTATCAAGTCCGTTTGAACCGGCATCAAGATGTGAAATAGTATCAAATTGCTGAGGAGTCAGGTTTTCATAAAATCTGTAAAATTTTGTCTCGAAACCTGCATCAAGTAACTGATCAAGTAAAACACCGGAACGCAGGAAAAAATTGGTTCCTGTAGGGTTCGTACCTCCAGCTAATGAAACATCTCTGTTAGGTGAAGTTGAAGTTACATTAAAACCATTAAGTAAATTGAGTCCTGCAAAACTTGAGCCTGCAGCTGAGTCTTCTTCAATGTATAAACTGTCAAAGCTTCTTACATTTGGATTAGCCTGTCCGCCGCCTCCCCCGACACCACCATCATCTGAACATCCTGTGATGAATGAAAGAATGACGAATGGCAAAACAAAAAAAATACTGAGCTTAAATTTAATTGACATTATTTCTCCTTTTTTTATTTAATTAAAGCTGGAATTTTATTCCAGAGTAAATATTAAATGTTGATGTATTTATTTTATTAACTTTCTCATTTTTTCCGAGATTATTCAGACCACCGTACTCATACTTGACTCCAAGTAAAGCCCCGATATAGTTGTTAAACATATAAGCTCCCTGAAGATTCCCTGTAAGCCCTAAATCAAAATTTTTTACAGGTATTACGTCATTTTTGTCCTGTGATAGAAGCAGCCCGAAGTAAGGTCCTAAATTTCCGTCAATTTGAATCTTTCCCACATCGAAACCGAAATACAGTAAAAGAGGAATGTTCAGGTAATTAAGATTTGTCTTTCCCGAGTTTGTCTCAAATCCCTTATTTGTATACTGAAATCCCGAAGTAAAGCCGTAACCAAGGAAATCCAAACTTAGAACAGCCCCAATTGAAGGCCCTATCTTTGAAGAAGTATTATTTAATACATTTGTGTTGGAATCTACTTTATTTAGTTCGTAATCGGTATTTGCTATCCCTATTCCCAACTGGATATTAAGGTCGAGATTGAACAAAGAGCTTTTCGTTTTAAAAAGTTTTTGAAGATTTCTTTTATGCAGTGAATTATTTGATTTAATTTCATCACCGACACCCTTGAGTCTCAGACTGCTTAAATCATTTGCAGAAAGCTGAGCAAATCCAAACAAAGTAAAAATAAAAATGTAAAGATATTTTTTTAATATGTGCATTTGAAATTATTTTTTAGCCCATTCCTCATAAACTGAAGCGTGATCAGGATCTATTTCCATAAGCCTTCTGTAAATAGTCTTGTCGTAGTAGTCAGTTAGTACCTGAGCTATCTCAAGATTCTTCGCTTCGAAGAAACTTTTTATAATAAACGAACGCACCTCAGACCTCTTTACCTTACCTATCATCTCAATAGCCTCTGCTATCCTCTCAAGAGCTGTACGTTTATTATATTGCAGAGAGTCTATACCTGCAAAATGATAAATCCAGAACGCTTTTCTGAAATCAGAATATTTTGAATTAAGAAGTTCAGCAGGAAATACGGCACGTGATTGTTTAAGACTTGATGTTTCTG
>JAOADS010000123.1 GCA_026417195.1 Ignavibacteria bacterium
GTTCTTCTTCGACCAATAAATCGATTTCTGGGACTTTTCCGAGCTGTGATATTTTCTTTGTTTTCTTTGTTTTCTTTACAGAATCTTTAATTATTTTATAATATTTGTCCGTTAATATTCCCTTCCTTTTACTGAACTCATTATAATGCATTTTCAGGAAATCACTGTATGTAAGGAACGCATCCAGCTGCATCCTTGGAATTCCGTTAATTACTGGATACATCCATCCGCAGGGAGAAAGTAAAACACCATTCCTACATTCTTCCACCTGAATTCCTTCATATGCTTTTAGGAAATTCTCAAACGTGATTAATTCAAGTTCTTTTCTGTTTACAGGACAACAAAGTTTTTCAAGCAATTTTAGCTGCATGGATCTGATTATCTTGTTATAAGAAGTCTGTACGGAATTACTTTCTTAAAGACAGGAGTCAAACATAACCAATCATTTAAAGTGTTTCAAGTCTTTTTTCTGATTTAGGTGGTTCAATATGAAAAGACTCTGATGATAAAAAGGCTGTGTTATATATTCAGTCTTTGAAAAGATCCGTTGATTAAATCCTGCCAGACTTCTTAGTCATAAGCACAAAAATTGCCGAATCTCTTTCCTTCACTCTCTCAGGAGTAATTAAATCTTCCAACATCATTTTAAACTGATAAATAAAGGAAACAGGTAGCAATAAAATTTTCGCGATGCCTCCGAAGTTATTGGCAGAGGACGTATAAAAGTTCAAACGTAACTGTGACGTAAGAGCAAGCTGACCCAAAACAGGTTTGATCTTTATTATTTCAAAGTTATGCTTTTCCATAAGCAACTCAAGTCCTTTCCTAGTCCATCTGTAATAATCATAAGGACTTGCATGATACTGCCATGTACCGTGTGTGGATAAAAGGAGTATCCCATCGGGTTTCAGAAGTCTGTAACATTCATTCATGTAATGTTCAACGTCCTGAACATGTTCGAGAACCTGTGAAGAAATTATAACATCAAATCTGTCATTTTCAAATGGCAGTTTCTCGCCCGGGGAAAAGGTTACATCTGAATTTAAGTTACTCTCAAGGTCAGCACCTATATATTCTGCAATACCATCACCGAAAAGATGTTTGTATGGTTTTATTCCGCAACCGTAATCAAGAACAGAACATTTATTTTTTTCATTCAATAATTCAGCAATGAATTCCTCATAGGTTTTCCTTAGTTTCACGTTCAGGTAATGACAGGGATCCCAGACTGGCGGATAAACCTGTTGTTTAATTTTCTTTTCTATCTCTTTCATTTCTGGAGCTTATTTTTGAAGAGTATTTTTTTACAAATCCTATGAATGCTTTGATCTCTATCTCCTCATAAAACTTTAATAAGAAAAGTATAACAGGAAATAATCCAAGTGCAAGGAACTTTAATAATATCTCAATCATCCTCGACTCAAATCTGAAAATAAAAAAAGGAGTAACTAAGAGTAAATATGTAAATACCATCATAATAATCTTAATCCATTCATATCTGAAGTGATAGTTTTTCCTCGAGAATATATATGTCGAAAGGGCAAGTATGATAAATGATGTAACTATTGAAATACAGGCACCGTAGACTCCGAAAAGTGGTATAAGGAGAATATTCATGGCAAAGTTAGTTGCTACTGCTATAGTGTAACAAAAAAGTACATAACCGGTCTTCTTTGTTACATAGAAACTAAATATTCCTATAGTCTGTATTGCGTAAAAAGGAGTTGAAAGCAAAATCCAGGGAACATATTCTGATGCGGCCCAGTAATCAGTCCTTAATGTGAAAATCTTGATGAAGTGAGGTGTGAAAAGTGCTACTGCAGCAGAGAAATATATCATAACAAAAAAAACATATGTAACATTTTTAGTAAAAAATCTTTTTGCATTATCATCATTTAACTTTTTCCAAGAAATTACACTAAATGCCAGAGAATATGGAGATATAAGTAAAAAATTTACTATTCCGGTTATATTAAATGCCAGTCCGTAGATCCCTACATTAGATGTATCAGTTAATTTCCCGAGTATATATCTGTCCTGCTGATTGAGAAGAGTTCCGAGAAGACTTGCCAGCATAATCGGGAATGAATATTTTATCAGTTCCTTCAGGTTTTCTGAGTCAAATCCTAGCTTGATTCTTTTAAGTATATATGGTAAGAGAATCACTAAACCTGTTAGTGGTGCAAAGAACTTTGCGAGAAATATACCTCCTAATTTATCTTGGAAGGAATATAATGCATAAATCTGAAATGTGAGAGAAAGTAAAGTTATTATGATAGCCAGTAATGTATAAAGTTTTGCTTTCTCTTCTATTCTGATAACTAGAAAAACAACAAATGAAAGTGCTTCTATTAGTGCGATCAAACCCGCATAGAGTAAAAGATACGAAAGTTCCAAACGTCCGTATATAATGTAACCAAGTGGTGACTGAAATAAATACAATAAACCAATACAAAAAAGATTAAATAACAAAATGAATAAAAAAACAGAAAAAAGGAATTTTTTTCTTTTTTCATAATCTTCAATAAGCGTGTACCATCTTACGATTCCGGACTCAAGTCCAAAGAGAAATATAGCCCAGAATATCTGCCAGAGACTTTCGGTTAAGACAAGATATCCGTAAGAGCTGATATCAAGTTTAAGGGATATAAAAGGAAGAAGTATGAAACCAGCCAGTTTCGTTGACAATCTGCTTAATCCGTAAACAGCTGATTGCCTTAGGGTATGTTTTATGTCCTTAAGCAACTAATTATTTACGGAGGATTCCTTTCTTTTTATCAGCCATAAAAGAGCTGATCCCAGAAAAACAATCAGCATAAAAACATTAGTACCAAGTGTTATCATTCTGCCGGTCTCATAAGTTGATGACTCATATTTCAACTCAATTTTATGTTTACCCTGAGGAACTATTATACCTCTGTAAAGATAGTTAGTCTTAAAAATTTCAGTTTCATTACCATCTATGTATGCCTTCCAGCCCGGGGGATAGAAAGTTTCACTAATGAAGAGAAAATTATTACCTGAAGCATTCACTTCTATAGTAATATTGTGTATTCCGTAAGAGATTATTTCAGCTTTCACTGTGCTGTCCGGTGGGTTTATACTCACAGGCAGAGGTTTTTCTGTAAACGCAGTTTCACTTAGATTAACTTCCCTGTTTTTAATTGAATTCAGTATTCCAAGTCCGTCTGAAGTTCTCACCTCTTTGACGAAAAATGCTTTCGGCTTATAGTTTTTATTAAGGAAAACATATTTGCTTCCTTTAAACACCTGTGTTAATGCTGTATCTGAATAAGCTTCGTTTGAAATTATATATTTTACGTTTGTGATATCCCATGCATTTGGATTTGAAATGTTCACAACATCATCAAAATCCTGATAGATCCTCATCTTTGCTCCCTGATATCCGTAAAGGTTCTGGAGTCTCCAATATGCTAAGGTATTTTCCCTTACCGGCTGTCCGTTCTGCAGATTAAGGACTCTGTAACGGTAAGTTTCAGGGTCGTTTTTAAGAATCCACTCTGCCCAGTCGGGAGTCTTCAGGTAAGTTTCCATATCAGTTTTATTATCCCAGTGAAGGGTTTTTAAATCAATATGCCAGAGATCTGTAATCATCAGTAAAACAAGTCCTGCAACCATGTACAAATATTTCAAAGAACCTTTTACATACAGGTAGCATAATCCGTATGATGCAAGCAGTAAAAGACCTATTACAAGCATCTCAGATTTAACATTTGAATATGCTATTTCAGACACCTGCTCAAGATATTGCCTTATCTGCTGAGGATTAGCTCCCTGTTGTGATATTTTTTCAGCAAGAGGGCTGGACATTACCTGAGATTCATAAAATGAGTCGAAGCCGATCACTGAAATCAGGACCGGGAAAGCAAGTATGCTGAACATATATTTCGCTGATGAGAGAAATTTCTGAGATGAAATTCTGTCCCGACCTATTTCAAATATTGATTTAATTCCATATCCTGCAAGTATAGCAAATGAAACGTTGATCAAAATATGTATCATAACCGGGGCACGGAAACTTGAGAAGAAAGGAGCATAGTAATAAAACAAATCATATAACACCGGGAAAGTTCTGCCAAATGAAATAATTAAAGCAAGGAATGAAATTACTGTCAGAGCCTGTACCAGAACGTTTTTCCTGAAGTTGTAGTAAATTCCGATTAAACCAAGCAAAAGAGTAATTACTCCGAAATACATTGGTGAGGTTGTAAAGGGCATCTGTCCCCAGTATGTATTCATTCTCTGTCCCTTGTATTCAACATCTCCGAAACCTGCCCAGTAAGGAATGAAAAATGTTAAAACCTCTGCAGGTGAAAATGACCAGTTAGTGGCATATTCATAGTCAAGAGGTTCTGTCTTTGCTTTACTCTCGGCAGATGCAGTTATAGCAGGCTGTCCCCTGATTGAATATTTATTGTATTCCCTGACGGAAAGATATGAGTCTGAATACATCAGAGCTGAGATGATAACGCAAACGATGAATATTCCTAAAGTTTTTAACGAAGCCGGAACATCCGTCTTTTTGATGAAATTGTATATTAACCTGTAAAGGAGATAAAATCCTGAAGCAAGGAAAAAGTAATAAAGCATCTGTATGTGATTTGAACTCATCTGAACATGAAGTGAGAATACCAGAGCACAGAAAATCAGGAGAGGATAAAAGATGCGGCGTTTTTCAGTTTCTTTGTTAGCAAAGTAATCATATATCTTATCTATACACAGAAGCACATATGGAAAACTCATAATTGCTATCATCTTACTGTTATGACCAACTATAATAAGCTGAATAACTGGTGTCATAAAAACAGCTGCTAAAGAGCAGTAAAATGCTATGAGCCTGTCACGGAAGCGGTAATTAGCATAGAAATAAATTCCGAAGGCAAATACAACGTAAAAGAAAACCACATGCCATACACTTGTATTGCCTCCTATTAAGTATATTGCATTTCTTGCATACATATAGATTGCATAGGCTATGTCATATGTTCTCTCCTGATGAGGCACAAGGGCTGCAAAGCTTGGCATACCACTGAAGATGTAGGGTACCCACTGAGCATATATACCAGCCTTCGATGCGTCTTCAAGGAAGGTGTTGAAGCTTGCTGATGCTAAATTATCTGCAGATGAAAAAACCTTGCCGCCGAATATCCCGTCTCTGAAGAAAACAAGAAGCAACAGGAGAATTATAAAAAGCAAAATAGGAGTACGATATTTCTCTTCTATAGGTATCGCCTCACTGGTGGCTCTGGCAAGTTTAGTTTCTGATTTCCCTTTTATTTGTGTTTTTACTTTTGGCATTCCGTAAAGTTATTAAAATCTGATTTATAAAAACAGTTTTTTTATTATACCAGCTATTCTCTGAGACGCTTTACCGTCCCAGTATTCAGGTATCTTCCCTTTCTTGTAATTCCCCTCTGTAATTTTCTCAGCAGTCCTGAGCAGTTTGTTCATATCAAGCCCGACGAGGTGATTTGTTCCTCGGGTTATCGTTACAGGATGTTCTGTTGTTTCTCTTACTGTTATACATGGAGTCTTCAGTACAGTGCTTTCAGCCTGTATCCCTCCGGAATCAGTTACTACAAACATTGCTCCTTCAATCAGAGATATACTTTCCAGATATCCGAGTGGATCAGTTATAATAAATGATCCCTTATCGAAAATCTTCCTCATAGCGAAAGTATCTATATTTTTCTGAGTCCTGGGATGTGAGGGGAAAATAACTGGAACGGAATTTGATATATCTTTCATCGCAAGCAGTATCTTTCTGAGGTTTTCATGAGAATCAACATTTGACGGTCTGTGAAGGGTAAGCAGTGCAAATTTTTTTCTTTTCAGTCCGAATTTTCTGTATGCTTTGAGTTGCAAAGATTTTCTCTTGAATTTCATCAATGTATCAATCATAACATTTCCGGTAAAAAATATTTTTGATTTGGGAATACCTTCCTTTATGAGATTATCATTACAATCCTTTGATATGGTGAAAAGGTAATCAGATAATCTATCTGTTACTATACGGTTTATTTCCTCCGGCATAGACATATCTCCGGAGCGGTGTCCGGCCTCAACGTGAGCAAGTTTTATACCAAGCTTTGATGCAACTAGAGAAGCTGCTAAAGTGGAGTTAACGTCACCTACAACAACAATAAGCTGAGGTTTTATTTTCATAACTTCCTTCTCTAAAGATATCATTATTTTCCCTGTCTGTTCTCCCTGTAAACCTGAACCTATACCAAGATAAACGTCCGGTTCCCTGATATTCAGTTGTTTAAAAAACAGTTCATTCATTTTATAGTCATAGTGCTGTCCTGTAT
>JAOADS010000124.1 GCA_026417195.1 Ignavibacteria bacterium
GTGATGGTGTTTGCCTCAGATAAACCGGCTTGGATGTTTACAATGCCATTGCAGTTTGGATAGCGAGAACAACCGTAGAATTGTTGTCCTACATACTGTCCTCGCCGTGCAGTTCGCAACTGCGTGGGAGAACCGCATATTGGACAGTTTGGAGGCATATTTTATTTATAAAAATAATTTCCTAGAAATCAGATTAAATGTAAATAAAATCTTCAGTAAATTTGTCACCCAGATGTAAATCTCTTTCAACTTTAAAATACTGTTCCAATAGTTTAACTTCTCGTTTATGTTCCATACTTAAAAACCAGTGAGCAAACCACTTTGATGGGATTTTCCTTTAAGAGTAAATCCCCTTTAAATTGCTAAATTAAACAATATCTAAATTTTACGTAGCTTAAAAGCTTAAATTACAAATTACACAAAATTTTTACAATAGATGAATTAATTGACTTAAATGTGAAGACTTACATTAAATTACTACGAAATAATGTGGCTGCTTTTATTAAATTGTTTTGATTTTAGCTGTAGATTTTAAGCTTGTAGAAAACATTTTCAGTTTTTCTCAACAACAGTCAGACAGGGGGATTCAGGCTTCTCTTTATTAAGTAACTAAGCAATTACTTGGCATTTAATGCTATTAGGATTCACCTTTAGAAGTTCCTTTGCTAATCCTTGCCAGTTTTTTTTATCAAAATGAGTTTTAATATCACTCCAATTTTCGGGACGGTCCGGAGTACTTGAAGAAAGCCTACTCAGGTTACTCTCGAATAAGCTTGTTCCTACAGTGCAAATAAGTGTTGTTCGCATATTTTTTTTTGAGATAAAATTTCATAGTAGTTTCTAACTCAACATCTGAAATGTAGCAAAGCACAACTTAATAACAGCTAAGAAGGTAAACTCCTGGCCTCTGCGAGGTTAGTCTTTTTTTGTCCTTGCATCTCAATTTAAAAAATTCACACCACGAATATACAAAATATTCCTTCCACAAGCTGTTGACTTATGGTTCAGCAGGTAGTTGTTGAAGTGTTTTCAAATTTACCCCGTTGTTTTACTTTTTAATATAATCCAGATAAGAATAGCAGAAGCAAGGGTTAGTATTGCAAATAATTTTTCAAAATTTGTTTCTGCTAAAATATTCCCAACGGTATTTAGTATAAATAGAATAAGAAAAGCCCAAAGTATAATGTTCGTTACACTTTGTTTAAAATAGTTTTTAATGTAACCGCCTTTCATTAATAAGATAAATCCTAAAAACAGATTAAAAAAAATTGACAAGCTTTCTAAAACATACATTTCTTCTTCTGACTTTAATCTTCCTCCCCTATCACTTCGTAAGGTATTATTTCAAGAACAATACATAAATGAAATATTACTACAGTCAGAAGCAGTACCAACATAATTTTTATGGCTATTTTGCTTGTCATCTTTCAATCTTTATGCTTTTATATAACATACATGCGGTCATTTTCTTTTGGGTTTTACCCATAATGAAATAATTAAACCAAGTCCAACTATTATGTCCACCATATTCCAGATTTGTCTTCCCAGTGCAATTTTGAAAAACGGTTGAAACAATAACGCTAATGCACCGTAAACAATCATTTCTATTTGTCTGCCTTGTTGATTTGCCCGGAATGCAAGAATTACGAAACCTACCAGACCTGCAAACCTTACAAACTGATAATAACCATAAGGCATATCTAAAAGACAAACAAATAACAGAATTGCTAAAATTATTTTTATCACCCTTTCCATATGAGGTCACTTGGCGATGCAGTGTGACAAGTTAGTTGCCATCTGGTTAAGAAAATTCAGTATGTCATCTAATGCAAAACGTGTTATCTGACATTTTTATAATCCTTTAGAAGATGACAACAAATCAGATTCATTAAACATTATTCTATCTACTACTCCTTTATAATACTCAAAATCAACATCCGGTAAATGCCAAAGAATTTTAACTCTTTCACAAATTTTCAGTTTATTCTGTGTTTTATAGCTTTCTACGATTGCAGAAAATTTAACTTTCCTGTAGGTATTTTTGCCTGTTGAATAGTATCGGTCATGACTTATCTCTCAAATAAATTTTTTTCATACTGTTTTGACTCTATAAAAGCAAAACTCATTTAAACAGTTCTGTGTTTATTTCTTTTGTCTGTCATTATGTTCCTCCAATGCTGTTTCCAGAAGCTCTTTCATTCCATCAATGTCAATATTTTCTTTCTTTTTAAACTTTACATGTCTTAACAGTTTTCCTGTTCCCTGGAGTAGTTTCTTCCTGTCGTTAAGTTTTGCTCCGTGAAAAAATCCCAGATTTACTGAGTCTTTAAGTGGTTTGATGTAACAGATTTCCCCTTTCATATTTCTCTCTGTGCCGAATGTTATCATCTTGTCTGCCTGGTCTATCCACATTTTCTTTTCAGGAAGCATAATTTTTTCTGTTATTTTAAAAACAGCTCTGCCGATTTCAGCAACTTCCGGTGTAAACTGATCAAAAAACTTTTTTACCTCTTTGTTCATTGTTTTACTTTTTGAAAATAACCTGTTATCAGCTCTTCTTTTATTATTGTCTGTAATGATTTGCTCTTATATTGTCTTCTGCAAGACGGACTGTTTCTTCAATTCGTTTTTTTCTGGTTTCAGGTTTCCGGGCGTTGAGTATCCACTCCAGAATTATCCTTTTAGATGACGGCGGGAAATTAAGAAAGTTTTTTAAGGCTGTCTTATTCTTTTTAAGCTTTTCCTGTAAGTCAGCCGGAATCACTGCATTCTGAACATCAACTAATGCCTTCCACGTTCCCGTCTTCTTCGCCAGATCAATGAGCTTCTGTCCGCCCGGTTTCATTAATCCCCTCATCTATCATTTTTTCTGCTCTTTCCCTGTTAGCTTTACTCCAGTTACTCTTTGGTTTTCTTGCAGCAAAATATTGATACTTGCTTTGGCTATCCCGCTTATGTGCCACACTGTCAATCCATCCGAAACATATAGCTTCTTCAACTGCTTCTTCATATTTAATACTTTCGGTCTGACTGTTTTTGTGATAAATAATCAGCCAGACCGCCTTCTCAGACTGATGATTTTTCTCCAGCCATTTACGCCACTGTTTCCTTGTCCGTGCGTAAAAAGCTTTAATGCCATTGTGAAGTTCCATAGTAACTGATTATTAATGTATTTTCGGTTGAGCTGGAAAGGGTTAAAATATTTATTTATCAGAGCATTGTTATTAATCAGATACAATTGAATAAAAAGTCTTTCAAATTTTTTAATCGAATAATGTTTTGTCACTTAAAGTTAAAATCAACTTCTGCCTAATCCTGTTAACTACAGATGATACTGTTTCACTAAGATTCTCATCGTTAATTATCACAACATCTTCGTCCTCTTTAATCAAGTCCCTGTTTAAATCAAACATAGGATTTTTTTCATCTGATAAGTTATCATACATTACCGCTCTTGCTATTCCGTACTTCTTGGCAAAGTTCATTGCCAGACGTGCTCCGCTATCAAGTTTCTGACCATGCAAATTCTCCCACCTTTCCGAACTGTTTTTCGCATAACTTGCTGCTAGTACAATTGTATCACAATACATTGCTTGTAAGCGATCCCTTTCAACATAACGATTAATTAAGTCTGTGTGATTTTTAAAATCACTTCCATACTCTGTAACCAATAAACCTCCCTCATCAACTATTCTAAAAGCTAGAAACTTATTTTTTGAAGGCATTATATTATAAAGAGGACCCGGCAGTATAGCTACAGTTTTCCCATTTAACTCTAATGCTTGCTTATGAGCTATGCTATCACAACCGAAAGCCAGACCACTAACAATTGTTGCTCCGTGTTTAACGAATTCTGCTACCATTTCACGCTCCCTAGCCTCAATATTTTCATCTGGAGTCAGCAAACCAATTACACTTATATTAAGATTATCAATCGATAGTAAATCTATATTACCTTTATAGTAAAAAAAAGTAGGTACATCTTTGTTCTTGACACAACCTCTATGTAAGGGAAAACTGGGATCTCCATAAGCTATAAAGCCATCACAAAAGTCTTTTAATTTCTGCAGAACTATATTCTCGAGATATTTTCTTTTATTTTCAAATTCCTTAACACTTATTTCCACTTTTAGTTTTTTATTTAAAATTGAAATTATAGCTTTTGATGTCTCATCACCTTTGATATTATTGATAATCCAAGAATTGCCTATTCCCTTAAAAGATTTTAAGGTCAATACATTCAGTGCATTAATTGTGTATTTCATATTGACTGTCTCCTAACTGTTTTACAGACTGCATAGAAAATTACACTTTTTGCTCCTTCATCTAACAAAGCTTGTATGGCATCTTCATCAACATTTATTGACGCTGTGTAAACATCATCAATTAACAAGATATCTTCATTTTTTACATTCTCTGAATGGTACAGGTATCCCTCGTTATACCAACGTATGGTAATGGCCCACCTCGAAAATCTTCTCTAAGATGGGTTGTTCTGGTATTAGTATGTCTTTTTATATAATCGATTCCGTTTTTTAATTTCAGACCCTTATTAATTAGTTCATCAACTGTATTGCTAACAACCTCCTTAAAATATAATTGATCAATTCTGTAATTATCTTCTCTCTTTGCTCTTGGTACTATACATACTGTAAGTTCTGCTTTTTTTGAAAATCTTAAAATTTCAGCTAAATCATTGATTAGAATTTCCCTTAACCTACTTTTTGCATTACTTATAAGTAAAGGAAATGGTCTAACGTCATTTTTTAAAGTCCAAATCATATTTTCTAAAGTACCTTTAATTGAATAATTCCCACCACCTTTATAATTACCATGATAATACCCTTGAACATCCCTACTTAAATATACGTTTTTTCAATTGTAAATGACTGCATTATTTAGTTTTCTTATTTGAATTACAATATATGAGATATGATGCTTTCCTTCGAAATTCCAGCTCTGATAGCATCTTCAATTTCAGAAACGCTGTTCTCAAATACAATTACTGACTCCGTAGAAACACTTAAACTTTTTAATGCTTTTTTAAACTTATTCACATAAACTCCATCTGAACCCATTTCTCTGAAAAATTTTTTATGAAAAAATCCATTAAGTTTGTGATAGTGTAATAGTTCTTCTGCTCTTTTTTTTCTGCAGTTCGTTACCAGAATTACTCTATGTGTCTTTGAATATTTTTTTAAAGCATTTACATATGGCGTAATTATTTTCGTATCAGGCAAGAAATCTTTATAAAATAACTCTTTTAAACCTATTATTTGTTCATATTCATCACTTGATAATCCCGGAAACACCTCATAAAGTGTTTGCCTTGTAAATCTTTTACTTAAGTCGAATTCAGAATTAATTTCCGATTCAATAACTCTTGATATTGCCTTTTTGTATGATAAAAAATTTGCAAGATCTGTCTCTATTAATGTGCCATCTAAGTCAAAAAGAAGTACTGAATCGTCTTTAATCATTGTCTCTAACTTCATTTCAAGAACCGTTTCAAAATCATTTATCATAGTAACTAGAATTACAAATTTAGCACCTTTAGACACTCGTCAGATGTTTCTCCGGCTTTGTAAAATGTCTCCTGGGTATTGAGTATAAAAGAATTTTAGCTTGAGCTTTTATTGCTTTAATCTGCATTTTAAGTCGTTGAATTGTCTGAAATAATCATTGGCTATAAGTTTACGAAAAGCATTATATACACAGTCAAAATCTTCCCTTCTTAAATTTTCTGTATGAGCTGCTTTGTTTCTGAATTTTCTGATTACAGCCCATTCACTGAGTAATTTTTCGTAGTCCGATATTTCATGAGGTAAATCTCTTCTTTCCATAAAAAAAGACCGAGTTACAAGTTCAGACTCTCCAATACCTGGAGCGATCCATTTTTCCCCATAGCCCTTATTAAAGTCTACAGCTCTTGGGTTATGTTACTTTTATAGATGGAGTAATTTTGTATTCTCCTATGCCTTCTTTGTGTTTTTTGAAATAAGTAGGCATCTCGATACCTAAAATTTTTCGAAACCAATGAACCAGAGAAAGATTAGCTTCAATTTCAAATATCTTACAAAGACATATTATCAGAGGAGAATATTCAATAATAAAATTTTCAAGAAATGGAAATGCCCTATTAAAGGTATTCAATATAATTTTGCTTTCACTTTCACACCTCTCGTCTATATGAAATTTTTCATCGAAAATCCTTTGATATAATATCCCCTGATTCGACTCATCGGTGGGAAATACTCTGATATTACCAAGTTGTGAAAGGTATGATAAACAACCAAGAAAAAACAAATTTAGCTGTTCTAATCCTGTCTC
>JAOADS010000125.1 GCA_026417195.1 Ignavibacteria bacterium
TATATCATACCGTTTACTGAAAGCCTCTCGTAAGTATGATCGTGTCCTGTTGTAACAATTGATGCTCCCCATCTTTTAAATGGCCACTGCATATAGGTTATATTGCCATGTGAGCCGGAGGAATATGGTGAGTGATGAAAGTAAACTATTTTAAATCTCTGGACAGAGGATAAGAGTTTATTTTTAAGCCATTGTCCCTGAACTGAATTACTGTCTGTACCGTCGGGTTCTGCGGGATCACTGTCTATACAGAAGAAATGGATGTTTTCTCTTATAAAGTCATAATATCTTTCATTACCCGGGAGTGTGAAATAATCAAGATATGGTTGTGCGTTGTTAGTTAGCCAGTCATGGTTTCCAAGCGAAGGGAAAAATTTGTTTTCATTTGCGCCCTGTCCGAAGATTCCTTTATACGGGTGAATGAAGTCATGGTAATATTGTCCGATGTTTGAGTCAATTGTGATCCCTGAACCTACTTCGTAATTATTGTCTCCGGTAGTAATTATGAAATCCGGATTCCAGCTGTGAACAAGTGATGATACAAGAGCTTCGCCCGGTGACTGCCACTTTCCGTAGTCTCCGATTATTGCGAAACGTATTATGGGTGTCTGATCGTGAAGAGATGCGGATAAAAAAAATAATGAGATAACTGAATATTTAATTCCTTTGATCAGTTATTAAAACGCTAATTGACAGACTTTCTTTTAAATGGTGCTTCTATTTTTATACAACGGATCTTCCACCATTTTTCAAAACGGTTTTCCTCTCCGTAAAGAAGTCTTTTGATGTTTGCCCTGTGATTGTATATGAGAAAGATACACACTGCTATACTGAAGTAAATAAGAGTATGGTATCCGTCAATATCTACGTTGAAGATGTTTTCTCTGATGAACATAACAGAGGGGAATGCAAAAGCTGCTGCAATTGAACCAAGAGAAACATAACCTGAAAATATAAGCACAAGCACAAAGACTCCTATTGATATACCTGCATCTACCGGTGCCAGACTTATCAGCATGCCACCGGTTGTATTGATGCCCTTACCTCCCCTGAAACCGGCAAATACTGACCATACGTGTCCGATAACAGCCGATATACCTGCTATTATCTGAACAACGGTTATATCTTCAAATGGTGTTCTGTTTTCAAATGGCAGCGCACCGTAGAAAAGTTTGGAAATGAAAAGTGTTGCAAGGACTCCTTTCATTACATCAATAGCCTGAACAGCTATACCGGCTTTCCAGCCAAGTACTCTGAATGCATTTGTGCTACCGAGGTTTTTGCTGCCATGTTTGCGTATATCTATTCCTCTGAAGTATTTACCTATAATTAATGCTGTAGGGAATGAACCTACGAGGTAACTTAAGATTATTACTATTAATAATGATAACATAAAACTTTTTTATAATTTTAGCTGAAACATTCTATTCTTTTGATTTCTGATATTTCATTCATAATTGCTCTTTCTATACCCGCTCTAAGTGTCATAGGTTTGAGTGGACAGCTGTCACATGCTCCTAACAGCTTAAGTTCAACAAATCCGTCTTCCCTTACCCTTATTAATCTTACATCTCCGCCGTCAATCTGCAGATATGGCCTTATTTTATCAAGTATCCGGTTGATTTTCTGTTCAATATCAGCAGTTTTCCCACTATATGTCATTTATCTCGTGTAAAAATAAGAAAACTTTATTAAAAAAGCATTAGATGTTTTTTTAAACTTCTATTACGGGGTTTTTACCTTCTGAAGGGACTATGTTTTTCAGTGTTTCTTCTGTCCTTAAGGCTATTTCCCTGAATACTTTTGCCGCATTACTTTCAGGATGACCTATTACAATAGGTTTCCCTCTGTCACAGTCTTCACGGATAGTTTTGTCAATTTCAATTTCTCCGAGAAACGGGATATTCATTTCATCTGCAAGTTTTCTGCCTCCGGCTTCCCCGAAGATATGTTCTTTCGTACCGTCCGGTGTCAGATAATAACTCATATTTTCCACTATGCCTATGACCGGAACGTTTACTTTCCGGAACATCTTAGCTCCTTTACGTGCATCAATAAGCGAGATTTCCTGAGGCGTTGTAACTATTACTGCTCCTGAAAGAGGAATAGTCTGTGTTAATGTAAGCTGTATGTCACCTGTTCCCGGAGGCATGTCAAATATCAGATAGTCTAACTCATCCCATATTACATCTGTAATGAACTGTCTCAAAGCTGATGCTGCCATAGGTCCTCTCCAGATAACTGCTTCATTGGGGTCTGCGAGGAAACCTATTGACATTATTTTCAGTCCATATTTACTTACAGGCTGGATTTTAGGTTTAGTTTCTGTTTTTACTACTTTAGGTTTCTCATCCTTTGTGTCCAGCATAAGCGGTATAGAGGGACCGTAGATATCAGCATCTATAAGTCCTACTTTTCTGCCTTCCTTTACAAGTGAAAGGGCTAAATTAACCGTAACGGTTGATTTACCGACTCCTCCTTTTCCTGAAGCTACAGCTATTGAATATTTTATCTTATCCATTCTTTTTTAATTTTGAGGTTTTTTATCTTTCTTTGTTTTGTTTTTACCGGTTATTTTATCTCTGCTGTTTTGATTCATTTTGCTTTCTTCTGTTTTTTTTAATTCATCTTTTCTTTTATTTTCATCAAGCTTCTTCAGATAAACCGCAAGAGGATAAAATTTATGTCCAAGTTTTTTTAGCAGGAGAATTTCATGATAAAATTTTTCAAATTCTTTCTCTTTTAATTTAATCAGTGAGATAAAATGTTTTCTTGTAACAGAAATAGATCTTATCTTTTCAGAAATGATTTTAATTTTGTCAGCGGATGATTCTTCCTCCAGAGTTAATAATTTTATCTGCAGACTGTCACTGATTACCTTTATATTATATCTGGAGAACTCATAGTTTATGTTGTTTAATGTTTCCCTGTTTATGTTCTGACCATATATTAATAATACGTTTCTAATGTTCGTGAAATCACTGGTGAAGTTTTTTATAACTTCCCTTATCTTTTTTTCATCTGAGCCCCAGATGAAGTCATTTTCATAATTTTTTTCATCTCCGGCCTGGAATTTTATTACTATGTCTTTCTTAAGTGCTGAGAGCTGGTTCAGAATATTTATTTTCTCAAGATTGCGGGGAAGAACATAGCTGAATTCCTGTTTGTCCTTAATTAGTTTTTCAATTTCCTTTTCGTTAAATTCTTCTATCCCTTCTATGAGGAGACTTATTACTGCTCCGTTTCTTGATATTTTATCTGAATATTTTACAGATATGGTAGCTACTGTTCCGGGAGGCCCGGAAGTATCACCCTTTTCTATACTGATGAATATGTCTTTTGTCAGTATGTCTTCTGTAACTTTCGGGTTAAAACCAGCTGAGTGTATAACAGAACCTATTTCAAGATTAAGTTCAAGAGTAGAGAGATCCTTAGGGATTATTACATTTTTTTCAAACAGGAAGTTTTTATCCTTTCTATGACTTAATGTAGTATTAATCCATGAATTTTCTATACCGAATCCGTATAAAACAGAATCAATTTTTTCATTTAGCTTTTCAGGCGGGATAATTTCATTCTCCTGAGAAATTTCATTTGGGCTCTGCTTACTTAAGTCTTTGTTTGTAGCAAAATGTAATACTGTAAAAACTGAAGCTATAAGTAGGAGGGATACTATGAATGCGGGTTTTCTGAGGAATGAATAAACATTTTTTTTTGTTTTAATTCTGGACAAAAGCTTCCTAACGGAATCAGTTAAATATATATGAAATTTTTCAGTTTACTGAATGTAAAAATATCCATATTTTAGTATTAATTCTATGTAATAATTATCAGGGAGAAATTCATTATGGAACCAATTCCGGTAATGCAGGGACAATATTCGGTTGCCGAAGAGACTACGAGAAGTTTTGTTCTCAAGGTTTACATTTGGATGGCTTTCGGACTTTTTCTCACAGCAGCTGTTTCAGCTGCACCGTTTCTGATATTAGGAGCTGAAAGATATGCCGAGCTGGTATATGAATACATCACTGTTATTTATATTCTTATGTTGATTGAACTTGCTATCGTTTTCGGACTGACGTTTGCTATAAACAAGATACCTTCTGTTTTTGGATTTATTGCATTTATCTTCTACTCAGCCTTAAACGGGATAACGCTTTCACCGATATTTCTCGTTTATACTGGTGTTTCAATATTTTCTACATTTTTTGTCTGTGCAATGATGTTCGCCGGAACCAGTCTGCTTGGTTACATCACAAAGATGGATTTAACACGTATAGGCGGTTTCCTTACCATGGCTCTTATTGGCCTCATAGGCGCTATGGTAGTGAATTTATTTCTGAGAAGTGATACAATGTCTTGGATAGTTTCGTTTATCGGAGTTATAATCTTTGTTGGGCTTACAGCATATGACACACAGAGAATAAAGAATATGGCTGCCTGGATCGATTCATCTTCAGAGGAAGGGAAGAAGGCATCTGTAATGGGTGCTCTTGCCTTATATTTAGATTTTATAAACATGTTCCTCTTTCTTCTGAGATTACTTGGAAGAAGAAATTAATTTAAGTAAACTATAAATGAAAAAACTTTCATTAATTTTAATCTCAACGTTTATTATTTCATTACCTGTATCATCACAGGTTAGTTTCGTGAATGCATTCCCGAATCTTACTTTTTCCTTACCATTATTTTTAACCTATCCTCCAGACAATACAAACAGGATATTTGTTGTTCAGCAAAGAGGACTTATCAGAGTTTTTCCGAATGATTCAACCACTACTTCAATTCAGACTTTCCTTGACCTTACAAACAAGGCAAGTCAGAGCGGGAGTGAGAGAGGTTTGCTGGGACTTGCATTTCATCCGAACTATGCCACCAACAGATATTTTTACGTCAACTATACCCGTCAGAGTGACGGAGCAACTGTAATTTCACGTTTCACTACACAGTCTGGCAACCCTAACAAGGCTGACTCTTTAAGTGAGCTGATACTTATGACTATTCCCCAGCCATACAGTAATCATAACGGAGGAATGGTGATGTTCGGACTTGACGGTTATCTATATATAGGTATGGGTGACGGAGGCAGTGCGGGTGATCCGGGTAACTATGCGCAGAATAACAATAGTCTTTTAGGAAAGATTTTAAGAATAGATGTCAATAATCCTTCTGGCGGAAATAATTACGGAATACCTCCGGGTAATCCTTTTATAGGCGGCGGTGGACTTCCGGAGATCTGGTGTACAGGTATGAGAAATCCGTGGCGTTTCAGTCAGGATCCCGTTACAGGTACCATTTATTGCGGTGATGTTGGGCAGAATGCCTGGGAGGAAATAGATACATTATGGGTAGGGAAAAATTATGGCTGGCGTTGTTATGAAGGATATGCTCCCTATAACCTGTCTGGTTGCGGACCCCCGTCTAATTACACGTTTCCGATAACTGCTTATGCTAATCCGTCTGTGGGATATTCCGTAACCGGTGGCTACGTTTATCGTGGAACAAGGGTCCCGTGGCTTGTAGGGAGGTATGTCTATGGTGATTACGGTACCAGGAGGGTGTGGAAGCTGCTACTTAACAATGGTGTTGTAAGTGATTCAGGTATGATAGGCATATCTCCTGCTCAGATAATGTCTTTCGGTGTGGATAAAAATAATGAGTTATACATTTGTGGTTCCAATGGTATTATTTATAAATTTCTGAACACTGCTATCGGAATTAACGGTGATCCTAATCTGATACCTGAAGGTTTTTCGCTTCATCAGAATTATCCGAATCCTTTCAATCCTTCCACGAAGATAGGATTTACACTTCCTGTAAACAGCCATGTAAAAATTTCTGTTTATGATTTAAACGGTCGTGAAATGGAAGTTCTGATCAATGATGAAAAAAGTGCCGGTAATTACACAGTTGAATGGGATGCAGCGAATTATGCAAGTGGAGTATATTTTTATAAAATGGTTGCCGGCAGATATACAGATAGCAGGAAAATGGTTCTTATGAAATAAGTCTGAGGGAAATCATAAAGCCCGCTTTGAATGCGGGCTTTTTTAATGTCTAAACGTATTTCTTATCCGTTAAGCAAATCCCCATTTCTTTTTATTCTCCTCAATTTCTTCAGGAGTAGGATTTTTCTTCAGAGGAACTACTTCAGTTGTAAAGTCTTCAGGCGGATGTTTTTCGAAAACCTTTGCATTACGCTCGATATCTTCAGCAAATAAAGTCGGTACCTGAGAATCTTCATATATTGCCTGCCACGGACAAGCTGGCTCACATGCAGCGCAGTCTATACAC
>JAOADS010000126.1 GCA_026417195.1 Ignavibacteria bacterium
GATCAATATCCTCAAAACCCATTTCAGCCTGAGGGGCAAGCATGCCAGCTGCAACATAACTAGCACCAACGCCGGCTATGTCTTTTTCAAATAACCTGACCTCCAGTCCTTTCTTCGAAAGCTGCCAGGCAACTGAAAGCCCTATTATTCCTCCGCCGATGACTGCTGCTTTCTTCCTCACAATACTCAATCAGCTACTTTCTCCAGATATATCTGACTACCCTTATTGATAAATTCCTCGCTTTTCTCCTGAAGTCCCAACTTTATAGCTTCTTCCTCCTTTACACCCATTTTTTCTGCATATCTTCTTACTTCTTCTGTGATTTTCATTGAGCAGAAATGAGGTCCGCACATTGAACAGAAATGAGCAAGTTTTGCACCTTCTGCAGGTAGGGTTTCATCATGAAATTCCCTCGCAGTATCCGGATCAAGGGATAAGTTAAACTGGTCTTCCCATCTGAACTCAAAACGTGCTTTAGATAAGACATTATCTCTTAACTGAGCCCCCGGGTGACCTTTGGCTAAATCTGCTGCATGAGCTGCAATTTTATATGCAATAACTCCGTCCTTAACGTCTTTTCTGTTAGGAAGACCAAGATGTTCTTTCGGGGTAACATAACATAACATCGCAGTTCCAAACCAACCTATCATTGCAGCACCGATAGCTGAAGTTATGTGATCATATCCGGGCGCTATGTCAGTAGTTAAAGGACCCAAAGTATAAAACGGAGCCTCATGAGTAATCTCGAGCTGTTTATCCATATTTTCCTTGATTAAATGCATTGGTATATGTCCCGGACCTTCAATCATCACCTGGCAATCCATCTCCCATGCTATTTTTGTCAATTCACCGAGTGTTTCAAGTTCAGCAAACTGAGCTGCATCATTTGCATCTGCAATTGAACCCGGACGCAGACCATCTCCGAGAGAAAATGAAACATCGTATGTTCTCATGATTTCACAGATCTCCCTGAAATGTGTATAGAGGAAATTCTCCTTATGATGTGCAAGACACCACTTTGCAAGTATACTGCCTCCCCTTGAGACTATACCGGTCATTCTGTTTGCTGTTAGCGGAATATATCTTAAAAGAACACCTGCATGTATTGTAAAATAATCAACACCCTGTTCTGCCTGCTCAATAAGCGTATCACGGTATATTTCCCAGGTTAACTCCTCTGCCTTACCTCCTACTTTCTCCAGTGCCTGATATATGGGAACGGTGCCTATAGGCACAGGGGAATTTCTGATTATCCACTCCCTTGTGTCGTGAATATTCTTACCTGTAGAAAGATCCATCACTGTATCAGCACCCCATTTTATTGCCCATCTCATTTTTTCAACTTCTTCTTCAATGGAGGAAGCTACCGCAGAGTTACCGATATTTGCATTTATTTTCACAAGGAAGTTTCTCCCTATTATCATCGGTTCACTTTCAGGGTGATTTATATTTGAAGGTATAATCGCTCTTCCTCTTGCAACTTCATCTCTTACAAATTCTGGTGTTATGTAAGAGGGTATTTTCGCTCCAAACGATTCACCTTTATGCTGCCAGTAAAGTTCATTTCTCTTAAGGTCATCCTTTAGTGATAATTCAAGAGCTTTCTTTCTGCCCAGGTTCTCCCTGATAGCAACAAACTCCATTTCGGGAGTAATTATACCTTTTTTGGCATAATACATCTGGGTAACAGCACAACCTGATTTTGCCCGCAAAATTTTTTTCCTTTTCAACGGGAAGCTCTCATTTTTCTCTTCCCTTTCTCTCCTTGATGCATAAGATTCGTAACCCTTGGTAAGGTAACCGTTATCTTCCGGCTTAACTTCCCTGCCTTCATATTCCTCAACGTCACCTCTTGATTTAATCCATTCCAGACGAAGAGGAACTAATCCTTTATTTAAATCCGGCTTCAGATTATCATCTCCCCAGGGTCCGCTTGTGTCATAAACCCTTAAAGGTTCGTTTTTCTCATAGGTACCATCTGGGAGCTTTGTATCACTCTGATATATCTCTCTGAAAGGTACCATTACCTCTTTATGAATTTCGCCTGAAACGTAAACCCTCTTGCTGTTGGGATAATACGTTTCTTTCTTATGCCCGTTTACATCTGTTTTATTCTTCATTTTTATTTATTTTTAGTTTTATAACATTTTTTAAATTAAAAAACCGCATTAACCTTCCGGCTAATGCGGTGAGAAAATTCAAGACTTTAATCTTCTCGTTTCCCTACGCCGGCATTACCCGGATCAGGTTTTCAGGGTATAATCTCAGCCTCTTAATTCAAAGAAGCACCCCTAAAGTTACACAAATATAAACTAAAATATCATAAAATGAAACATAGAAGTTTTCAAAAAAAGTTGCAGACCTCAAAAATTAAGAACATTTACATTTAAAAAGAGCTATCCATTCAAAGTATAATAATCCTCTTTCTCGTTATTATGAAGCCTTATAATATCAGCTCTCACCAGATTAACAAGCATCCTGCTAGCCCTGCGGTTAGAGATATTAAACATAGCCTTAAGTTCCTTCAGTGTGATTCTTTCATTAACTGAAAGATACTGTAATAAGGATTTTTCTTTTTCTCCGAGATGAATGATCTGAGGAGGAGAATCCGGTCTTAACTTCTGCAGAACTTTCACAGTTTCCCTTGATGCTGTAACTGATTTATCCTTAACCCTGATAAATGCCTTCTCAGGTCCGTTTCTCTTTCCGTTTTCCAGAAGGAAATGTGGTTTATTGTTGCTTTCAGGAACAGTTACAACTATTACATCCTTTCTATATATATGCAGGACTTCTGCATTATATTTCACTTCAGGCTCACAGTAAAACCTTGCAGCAAGATCTATATATTCAATTTCACTTTTCTCTGATTCAATTCCTACAACTCGCCTGTCATCATCAACTCCGAAAAGTATAACTCCGCCTTTAGTGTTTGCAAAGGCTATCATTTCCCTTGCTATCTTATCACATTCGGTGAAATGTCTTTTAAATTCAGTTCTTTCATTTTCACCGTTCTCAATAATCTCATTAAGTTCGTAAAGAGTCATTCCCCTTTCAGATTATTAACTGAATCCAGATAATTTTGGAGTATTATAGTTGCGCTTATCAGGTCCAGCTGAGATTTATCCTGTCTTTTCTTCTTTCTCATTCCCGATTCAAGCATAGAAGCCTTTGCAATCCGGGAAGTAAGTCTTTCATCATATGTAACAATCTCTATATTTTTCTTTCTGGAAGAGAGAAACTCCCTGAGCTCGCCGCAAAATTTTTCAACTTCTAATGTCTGAGAGGTTTTATTACCCTTAAGTCCAAGCGGATATCCTATTACAATCGTACTTACTGACTCTTCATTTATAATCTTAAGAAGTTCCGTAAGAAACCATCTGTCATTATCAAGTGTAATTCTTGCAAATGCAATTCTGCGTAGATCATCAGATACTGCTATGCCGCATCTTCTTAATCCGTAGTCTATAGACATAGCCTTCGACATCTGAGTTAGAATTTCTCTCTCACTTAAAGATAAAGTTAATTAAAAACCGTTTATGAGAAAGAATTCAGCTTAGTGGCTTTTTCAGAAATTCTTTAAGTAACTTACCAGCTTTGAAATGCATCTTCTTTCTGGGAGGCACATAGACAAACTCTCCGGTTTTCAGATTTCTTGCCTTAGGTTTCGCTTTAGTTGTTTTCACCTCAAAGACTCCGAAGTCACGGATTTCTATTCTAAGATCCGGATCTGCAGTCATCAGAAGTTCCCGGATTGATTCAAAAAGCGCATCAACAGCTCCTTTAACTGTTAGTTTCCTCCCTTCAAACTTCATTTCAAGCTTATCTTCTATATCTTTTTTTGTCAGAGTTCTTACTCTGGGTTTTCTTTCTAAGGTATTTGACATTATTCCTCCTGAGAGATGTTTAATTTTTTATTTATTTTTTAAAAATCTGCGGAAATAGCCTGTCAGTGATGCAATTATCATAACTACAGATAAAAATAACAATATATAAATAAAAAGTTCCGAAGTTAGAAAACTTTTTACTAAAGTTTCTCCTAAATCACCATTTTTAGCAGGAATATTAAATACATATACAAAAAATGTAAACCCTATCACAAAAACGGCTAATTTCCCCAAAATATCTGACTGAAGAACAACATCCCTTCTTATTTTTAAATACAATCCTCCTGAAATTATCAGCAAATCACGGGCTATAACCAGCAAAGCAAACCATAAAGGCACTATTCCTTTAAGAACGAGAGTTAACATTATAGCAGCTACGGATACTTTGTCTGCAATCGGGTCTATAATTTTCCCAAGCTCAGATATTTCATTTCTTTTACGAGCAAGATAACCATCAAGCAGATCAGATATCCAGATAATAATTATCAGTATAAGAGCAGTAATATAATTATCAGACCAGAGAAAAAGTACACAAGGTATAATAAATACAAGCCTTAGAAGACTTATTATATTGGATATTAAAAAAAATTCTTTCACTGAAACAAAATAAGTTACTTGTTATGTCAATATCAGTATAAAAAATTTTATCATATCAAGGAAAAAGTCTTTTTAAGAAAACTGGAAAGATTTTCCAAAAAATTATATTTTCACTTTTAATTAAAATCTAATGTTTCTATTTTTGTGTTTAAGTTCATTTCAAAATGCTTTTAAAAGCTGCTTTTATATTAATGTTCTTCCTTTCAAAAACAACAGCCAGGTTTTCAGTTGACATAGAATTCAGGGAATTTACTCTTCCCAATGGTTTACATGTTATATTGCACAAGGATAATACAAATCCCGTAGTAGCTGTTAACATCTGGTATCACGTTGGGGCAAAGGATGAAGAAAAAGGCAGGACAGGAGTTGCTCACCTGTTTGAACACATGATGTTTCAGGGATCTGAAAACGTTGGCAAAGCACAACATATAGAGTATATTAACAACGCTGGCGGGACTATGAACGGAACTACTAATCTGGATAGGACAAACTACTTTCAGACAGTTCCTTCAAATCAGCTGGAGCTTGTACTTTGGCTTGAAAGTGACAGAATGAACACGCTTAAGGTTACACAGGAAAACTTTGACAATCAGAGAGAAGTGGTAAAGGAAGAAAAAAGACAGAGATACGACAACATGCCTTACGGGAACAGGTGGATTGAAATTTCTAAAAGGCTTTTCATAAATCAGCCGTATGAATGGATGCCTATCGGTAGCATGGAAGATCTGGATAATGCAAAACTTGAATATGCTCAAGAATTTTATAAAAAATATTATGTACCCAATAATGCAGTACTCGTTATAGCCGGTGATATAGATTATGAAGAAACAAGGAAACTTGTTGAAAAATATTTTGGCAATATCCAAAGAGGAGCTGATATAAAAAGATCTTACGGAGAAATAATATATAATCAGGGTGAAATAGTTGATACTGTATATGATAACATAAAACTTTCAGCAGTTTACATCGCATACAAAATCCCTGGAATAACTGACAAAACTATACCTTCTCTCAACCTCCTTTCAAGGATTCTTGGTGGTGGAAAAAGTTCAAGGTTATTTAATGAATTAGTGTACAGAAAAAAAATAGCGAAATCAGTATCGTGCTTTGTTTTTGACAATGAACTTGGTGGAATGTTTGTTATAAGTGCAACAGCTATGCCTGATGCAGATATAGATGAGATTGAAAACTCAATTACATCCATAGTTGAAGAAATTCATACCAAACTCCCTTCTGAGCATGAACTAAATAAAGCAAAAAATTATGTAGAAAATGCAATTGTAAGAAACATGGAAACTGTTTTACAGAAAGCTGACAATCTAGCATTTTACAAAACATTTTTCGGTGATACTTCAGAAATAAACAGGGTAACTGAAAAATATCATTTGGTAACAGCTAAAGAAATAAGCATAGTTTCATCAACCTACTTAAACAGAAACAACAGGGTTGTACTATTCTATAAACCCAAATAACAATAAATCATCCCGTACCCCAATTTTGGATATCAGATTCACTGAACTAAAATTAAAAAACGGTCTGAACGTCATATTGACAAAGGACGATACGATCCCATCAGCATCGCTACATATTACCTATCATGTAGGATCAAAAGACGAGAAAGACGGTGAGAAAGGCTATGCGCATCTGATTGAACATCTGATGTTTGAAGGTTCAAGCTACTTGAAACCGGGTGAATATGACAGACTTATATCAGAAAGAGGGTGTGAGAACAATGCATATAC
>JAOADS010000127.1:0-5824 GCA_026417195.1 Ignavibacteria bacterium
TGCATATACTACGCAGGACAAATCTGTTTATTATCTACTGTTTCCATCCAATCAACTCGAGTTTGCAATATGGATAGAATCCTGCAGAATGACTGATCTCATAATTAATAACGAAACTCTACAAATACAAAAAGAAGTAATTCTGGAAGAGAAAAAAGAAGTAATTGACAATCGTCCATACGGTAGCCTAAACTTAAAACTTCCGAAGAAGCTCTTTATAACAGGCGGATATTCAACAGAAATTATCGGGCTTGAAGAAGACATCCTTAATGCATCGGTTGATAAAACTAAACGGTTTTATGATAATTTCTATAAACCCTCAAATGCACTTTTAACCATTTCGGGAGATATAGATATTGAGAAGACCTCTGACTTAATTGAAAAATATTTCGGACAAATACCAGATAAAGGTAAAACAATTAAATCAGAATTTGAATCTGGCTTTGTGTATAAAGAAGAAGATGAAACGATTTATGACAATGTAAATCTTCCCGGATTATTTATTTCATACAGAGTTCCCGGAGAAAATACAGATGAATTCTATTCACTTGACATATTGGGCAACATGCTTTCATGGGGTGAAAGTTCATTTCTCTATAGAAGACTGGTGCACGATAAAATGTTAGCTGCTGAGGCAGGTATAATGTATGAACCTAAAGAACACGCCGGCATTTTTACCATATATGCCATTCTGATGCCGGGCATAGAAACTGAGTTAGTTAAAAGTGAAATAGACTCAGTTTTACATGAAATCACAAACGGTAAATTCAATGAATCTGAAATTCAAAAAGCTAAAAATTTAATTGAAGCCAGGGAGATTTACAAATTACAGACTAATTTAAGCAAATGTGAATCCCTGTCTCATTACAAAGTTTTTTACGGTAATGCTGAAGAAGTAAACAGAATAACTGATAAATATAATAGCATAGATAAAGCTTCCATAGTGAAGACAGCATCAAAATATCTGTCAGTTAATAAGCGTGTAATTTTCAGATATATCCCAAAAAATAATAAGAGTGGCTTTTAAAAACATAAAAAATATCTTAGAACTTTTTCTAATTTTTTTTATCATGACATACCAAACATTAAGCCAGGAAGTTTTGGATAGATCAAAACCCCCAAAAGCAGGTCCTCCAAAAGACGTAACCTTTCCTGAATATTATGATACAACTCTTCCGAACGGAATAAACCTGATAGTTATTACAAACAATAAAATACCGGCAGTTTCAGTAAGACTTGTATTCAAAGAGTCTGGCTCATATCATGACGGCGAGAAATACGGATTAGCTTCAGTTACTGCTGAACTTCTGACAAAAGGAACTGTAAGCAGGTCAGCTGAAGAAATTGCCGAACAGATAGACTACATTGGCGGAAGTATTTCATCAGACAGTGACTGGGACGGAACTTTCCTGTCACTTTCAGTTCTGAAGAAACATCTCCCAAAAGGTATAGAAATTCTGTCTGACGTGTTGCAGAATCCGGTATTTCCGGAAGATGAAATAACAAGAATCAAGGAACAAAGAATCTCTTCCGTCATTCAGAACAAATCCAATCCAGACTACCTCAGTGACAGAATGTTTTCAAATGTAGTTTTCGGTAATCATCCCTACGCTCATCCTTCAGAAGGTACAGAACAAAGCATAAAAAGCATCAGCAGACCGGATATTATAAACTTTTACAGAAAACATTATAAATCAGGTAAATTAATCCTTGCATTTGTAGGAGATATAACAAGAGAAGAAGCTCTGGGGATTACTGAAAAATATTTTTCAAATCTCCCATCCGGAGATGAAAATGAAAATAAACTAAAAATTTACCTTCTGGATGATACAAAACCAAATTCAGTATATATAGTAGATAAGCCAGGCGCTGTGCAAGCTAATACCAAGTTAGGCAACATCGGAGTCAAAAGAAATAATCCGGACTATATAAAGATAATGGTTATGAACACCTTATTAGGTGGATATTTCGGTTCAAGAATTAACTACCTTTTAAGAGAGGAACATGGTTTCACTTACGGTGCAAGAAGCGGATTTGATTCCAGAATTTATCCGGGTGAATTTTCCGTGAATGCAGATGTGAGAACAGAAGTTACAGACACTTCTGTTTCATTAATTATATCTGAACTAAAGAGGATTCGTGAAGAAAAGGTCTCTGAAGATGAACTTAGTAAAGTAAAGAACTACCTTAGTGGTATTTTCCCTCTTGGTCTTGAAACTGCAAACAGTGTAGCTTCCAGAGTAATAGGACTGAAACTATATAACCTTCCAAAAGATTATTATAACAAATACATATCTGAAATAATGTCTGTTACTGCAGAAGACGTCCTGGAAACTGCGAGAAAGTATATTAAACCCGACAATCTGGCTATTGTTGTATCCGGAGAAGCCAAGGTTCTGAAAAATATGTTAGCTAAATTCGGTGAAGTAAAAGTATTTAATTCAGATATGAAACCTCTCGAACTAAATTAAGTATCATTATTATGCAGACTGCGGTAAAACAAGAAAAAACCACACTTGACGGTAGCTTAAAAAGCGACGTTGAACTGGTGAATTACTTAAACCTTAAATATAAGGAATTAAAGAAGGAAATATCTAAAGTAATTGTAGGACATGATGAAATAATAGATAAAATTATAACAGCAATACTGTCCAGAGGCCACTGCCTTCTGATAGGTGTGCCGGGGCTTGCAAAAACCTTACTTGTAAAAACACTCTCAGAAGTTCTTGAACTTAAGTTCAGCCGTATTCAGTTTACACCCGATCTTATGCCGTCAGATATAACCGGTACAGAGATAATTGAAGAAGATCTGACCACAGGATCAAAAACATTTCGCTTTATCAAAGGACCTGTATTTGCAAATATGATACTTGCAGACGAGATTAACCGGACTCCTCCGAAAACACAGTCTGCACTTCTTGAAGCTATGCAGGAACATAAAGTAACCGCAGCTGGCGTCACCTATACTCTTGAAGAACCTTTCTTTGTAATAGCTACTCAGAATCCAATAGAAAATGAAGGGACTTATCCCCTGCCAGAAGCACAGCTTGACAGATTTATGTTTAACATATGGCTAGATTATCCGTCATTTAATGAGGAAACTGAAATTATAAAATACACAACAAGTATGTATCAACCAGAAGTAAAGGTAATTTTAAAAAAAGAAGAGATAATTAATTTACAGGATTTGGTGAGAAGGGTCCCCGTCTCAGATAACGTCATAGAATATGCTGTAAAACTTGTTTCAAAAACCCGTACAAATTCACCTGCTGCACCTAAATATGTTAAAGATTGGATAAGCTGGGGAGCTGGTCCGAGAGCATCTCAGTATCTTATTCTTGCTGCAAAAACTTCCTGCATTCTTGACGGCAGATATACTCCTCAGATAGAGGACGTAAAGAAAGCTGCTGTACCGGTTTTAAGACACAGGCTAATAACAAACTTTAATGCAGAAGCAGACGGAATAAAAACTACAGACATAATAAATAAACTCATTAATGAATAAGTATCTTTCAGACACATTTCTGTTTTTAATTCTTATCACACTATTCTGCAGCTGTTCATCATCAAAAAAGACCGATAACTACCTTAAAAAATCAAAATATTTCATCATATACGCAGATTCAGATGATGATTACATTTTTTCCAGACTACAGGATGATTTAAACATATATCCAAAAATGGAAAGATACAGACTGACTGTGGATATTAGAAATCCTGACCCTGCAATGAATTATATAATCATCGGAGAAACTGAAAGATTTCCGTGGACAAAACTTTCTGAGGAGGTGCGTAAAGGATTAGTTAACTGGACCGGTAGTAACAAAGAAAGACTTGACTGAAAACACTTCACCATTTCACTCCAAGCCAACTTTCGTAAATTTTCTTTTGAAGTTTTGATGGAGTTTTTATCTTTTCAACATAATAGCCGGATATTTTCTTATGTCTCAGGGTTAAAGTAAAATCATAAAGAAAATTATTCCTCCAGACAGTTATTCTGATACTTTCTCCGTGACTTAAAGACTTGATTCTGGATTCCATTTCTTCATAAGACATTGACTGGCCGTTAAGTGCAATGATTTCATCACCACTGATTATACCAGCATCTTCGGCGGAAGATCCTTTTAAAACAGTATCTACATAAACTTTATTGCCAGCCTTTTTAATCTTTAAACCCGCCACAGGCACAATAACACTATCATCTGATTTCAAAACAAGACCTGCATATGACAGATACTTATTCCAGTCAACGAAATCTGTTCCGTAAAGATATTTATTAAAAAAACTTTTTAAATTTTTTCCGGCGTAATTTTCTGCAGTTTTAATAAAATCTTCATTCGTATAACCCTTCCTGTCATGAGGGAAATTATCTGCCATATATCTGAAAACATCATCAAGGGAATGTTTATTTTTAGAAGAATGTCTTATTTCAAGATCAAGCAACATACAAACATAAGAACCTTTCTTATAATAGTCTGATTCAGATTCATATGCATCTGGATTACGTCTCCAGAATTTTATCCAGGCATCAAAACTTGACTCAGCAAGAGATTGTATTCTGTTACCCGGTCTTTTCATATCATCTTCAACTGCCTCAGCTATCCGTTTATAAAAGGAACCTACGTCATCCAATCCAGCACGAAGGAGTATTAAACCATCATAGTATGAAGTCCCTCCCTCCGCTATCCAGAGTTCTTTAGTATAATTTTCTCTGGAATAATCATATGGAGTAAGGCCTTCAGGCTTAAGCTGTTTTACATTCCAAGTGTGAAAAAATTCATGAGAAATAAGACGCAGAAAGTTTTTATAACCAGACTCAGTTCTGAACTGTACTGGACGAACCCCTACAACAGTTGAATTTCTGTGTTCTGTGCCTCCTGCTGAATTTGGAGTACAGTGAATTATGAAAACATAACTTTCATAAGGTACCCATCCCCAGAACTTGTAATTTTCCTCAATGATTTTGCTGAAATCACTTTTAAGCTTATCAACTGAGTAATCTGCATCACCGTAAAAGCATATAGTATGTTTTTTCCCCTGAACATAGAAATCAGTATCTGTATGTTCACCTATCTCAAGAGGACAATCAATAAGGTGATCATAATTATCAGCAGAAAAAACAAACTGTTCACCCTGTTCATTTTTCAGTCCGGTAGTTACGTGCCAGCTCCTGTAAGGTATGACCTTTAGCTTTACCGGTTTATGTCTGTATTTTTCTGAATACATAAAAACAGCAGCTCCGTTTACAAATCCATGGTTTTCGTCAAGTCCCTTAGTCCTCAGATGAAATTCATTTGCATAAATTTTATATGTTACTTCAACATATTCAGACCTTTCGGTATTGATTAACCATGTTGACTTATCAGTTTTCTCCCAACTAAGTTTTCCGTTTTTTGAAAAAGCATTGAATTCCCTTACACCAGAAGCAAAATCCATTACCAAATATCTCCCCGGTCTCCAGACTGGTAATTTTAATTCAAGTAGTCTATCTTTTTGAATCCCCTGAAATATCATCTTTAGCTCAAAATAATGAGTATAGGGTTTCGACATTGAAAGTACGTAGGTTATTTTCATTGACTCAGATTTAGATGTGTTAAGTAATAAAAAAATTAAAAACAAAAAAATAAATTTTACTTCTTTCATATTGCAAATTATCTTATGTGATTAAATAATAACAATCATAAAATTTTTATCATATGAAATTTATTTTACCTGCCCTATCTACAGATATTCTTCAACATTTGTGCATATTGAAACTAACATTGATCATAGAAATGAGAATGAAATAATAGATTGGGGTGTAAAAAAAGGTTTTTTTTATGAC
>JAOADS010000127.1:5834-6215 GCA_026417195.1 Ignavibacteria bacterium
GCATAAAATACAACGACAATCTTCCCGGGCTTGAATCACCTCCGATACCCGGGGAAATAGGCAAGAAAATATTTGAAAATGTTTCAAAAAAAGCGTGGGAAGAATTTCTTGAAACATTTAAAATGGTTGTAAACGAATACAGATTAGACTTAACCAGTCCCTTAGCAGATGAAATAATGACACAAAAAGCAGAAGAATATTTTTTCACGGATAGCTTTAGAATGCCGGAGGGCTACTTACCAGAAAAAACATAACCGAAACAGGCTAACCGATAAATTTATAATTAATATTGACTTTTGTAATATATATATTATATTTGTATAAGCAACTTTCAAAAAACAGACTCAAGAGGAGGTCTGAGATGATAAATAAATTACTATC
>JAOADS010000128.1 GCA_026417195.1 Ignavibacteria bacterium
TCTTTATGCTCTTTCCAAACCTTACGTGATGAACAGAATATTTTCCTATAAGGAACATGCATCAGGAGGTGATGCAGCTTATCAGTTATCTCAAGCTATAATAGGCTTCGGCAACGGTGGTTTCTGGGGAGTGGGACCGGGTAATTCCAATCAGAGAGAGTTCTTTCTGCCGCAGTCTTATGATGATTTTATATTTTCAATAGTAGGTGAGGAATACGGATTTCTGGGGGTTATGCTGGTAGTAGCTATGTTTGTTATATTTTCAGTTAGAGGTTTCAGATTAGCAAGAATTACAGAAGATGATTTTGGTAAATATCTTGCATTTGGAATAACACTGGTTATAGTACTGAATGCTGTGATAAATATGATGGTGGCAACAGGTATTATTCCCACAACAGGACAGACTCTACCTTTTATAAGTTACGGAGGGACATCTATTATTTTTAATTCAGTAGCTGTAGGTATATTGCTGAATATTTCCACATACAGAACTTGTAATAAAGGAGAACTGCTCAGGGAATATGCCTATGATGTAAATCAGCGCGATGATTAACCGGGCAATATTTGCTGCTGGCGGCACGGGAGGACATATATATCCGGCACTTGCAGTAGCAGATGAATTAAAGAAAATTAATCAGGATGTATATATAAAGTTTATAGGCGCAAAAGGAAAAATAGAAGAGAAAATAGTTCCGGAAAACAAGTATGAACTTAAGCTGATTGAGCTTGAGGGTTTTCAAAGAAGGTTAAACCTGAAAAATTTAAAAAATATTTACAGTTTGATAAGAGCACTGAACATGTGCAGAAAAATCATAAAAGAATTTAATCCGGACATAGTGTTTGCAACGGGTGGATATGTAAGCTGGCCTGTTGCTAAGGCTGCCTGCAGTTTTAAAATACCCTATGTGATGTTGGAAGGTAATGCATATCCCGGTCTTGCTGTCAGAATGTTATCAAAGTCTGCTGACAAGGTAATAGTTAATTTTAAGCAGACTGTAAATTTTCTTAAAAGGAGAGATAACGTGGTTTTTTTAAGATATCCGTTCAGAAGTAATCTGAAAGTTGTTTCAAGAAAAGAGGCTTTATTACACTTTGGATTAGATGATACTAAAAAAACCCTTCTGGTACTCGGCGGAAGTCAGGGTGCGCGTTCAGTTAATTCAGCTATGATTAAACATTACAAGGTAATCACTGAAAAAGGAATTCAGATAATCTGGCAGACAGGTAATAATGAATATGACAGGGTTCATTCCTTGGTTAATCAAACTGATGTTAAGGTTCTGAAATATATAGACAGAATGGACTATGCGTATTCGGCAGCGGATTTATTATTATCAAGAGCCGGAATATCAACTATAACTGAGGCTGCATTTTTTAAAATTCCAATGGTTGCAGTTCCTTATCCTTATTCCTCGGATAATCACCAGAGGCTTAATGCTGAAGTGCTTAAAGAAGCCGGGGCTGCAGAGATAATTAACGACAATGAATTAGAAGTTAAAATTCCGGAAAAAATAATCGAGCTTATCAGTAATGATCTGAGACTTAATGAAATGAGGGGGAAAATGTCTGAATTTGCTGATAGCGAATCTGCCGGTAAGATAGCTGAACTATTAGACGAAATAGTGAAAAGGAGAAATTGAGCAAGGAGACTATACATAAACACAGAATGGATTTTTATTACCAGTCACTTGTTATATATCTGATTTTCTTTGTTGTTTATGTTCTGATAAAATGGAGTTATGAAGATGATATAACTGTTTTGCTTAATGATCCTTTGTTTTACATACTTATTTTATTCATAGCTATATTTTTAATAGTTGTTGTGATAAATATCATAAAATCTCCTATGATAATTCTAAGAGATGACAGGATTGTGTTTAAAAACAGGTTCGGGTCAAGGGAAGTGATGTTCTCTGATATAATAAATGTAAAAATAGGAAGAAGAAGAAATAAAGGAGAAGAAATTACTTACAGGATAATCAAACTGAAACTGAAACACAGACGCAAACCCCTGAAGATAAGGGCTAATGAGTTTGAAAGGGGAAACGAGCTTATAAAGGAATTTTTAAAAATAAAAGGCAGCGTAAACTGAAGGATATAAAAAATATTCATTTCATAGGAATCGGCGGAGCCGGGATGAGCGGACTTGCTGAGTATTTCCTTGAGCTTGGGGTGAATGTTTCAGGTTCTGATGCATCTGAGTCACATATTACAAAAAGTCTGGAAAAAGCCGGTGCTGTTATAAATATAGGTCACAGGGAAGAAAATCTTCCTTATGATGCGGAAGTAGTGGTTTACACATCAGCACTTAAAAACGATTATAATCCTGAACTTGAGAAAGCAAAAAAACTGGGGATCAGGACTTTTAAAAGAGCTGAAATGCTGGGGGAAATTGTAAATAATAAGTTTCTGATAGCAATTTCAGGAACACACGGTAAGACAACTACCACAGCCATGACAGGAAAACTTCTTGAAGATGCAGGTTTGGATCCCATTGTATTCGTTGGCGGTAATGTAAGCCTTTTCGGAGGCAGGTCTTCAAGATTCGGTAAGGGAAATTTTGCAGTGGTCGAAGCAGATGAATATGATCGTTCTTTCCTGACGCTTAAACCAAACCTGATAGTTATAACAAACATAGAAGAAGATCATCTTGATATTTACGGAAACCTGCAGAACATAAAAGAGTCATTTAAGAAATTCTGTTATCAATCAAAGCCAGATGCTCGGCTAATTTTCTATGGTGATGATTCCAACATAAACAGTGTGATTGATTCAGTTACCCGGGAAAAGATATCATACGGCTTCAGAGAAGGAAATTATCTAAAGATTACCGGTTATAAGTTACTGGATAATAAATTAAGTTTTTCCATTCTAAATTCAGAATCATCATATGAAGGTATTAAAATAAACCTTTACGGTAAACATAATATTCTCAACACAACAGCATGTTTTGCAGTTGCAAAATGTCTTAACATCGATTTCAATGTTTTCAGGCGTAGCATAGCATCTTTTAAGACAGTTGAAAGAAGATTACAACTGAAATATGAAGATAAGGGCATCAGGATTTATGATGACTATGCACATCATCCAACAGAGATTAAGTCAAGCCTGTCTGCATTGAAGGAAATCTCTGACGGCAGGATAATCAGCATCTTTCAGCCTCATCTATACTCAAGAACGAAGGACTTTTATCTTGAGTTCGCAAAGGCACTTGCACAAGCTGATCAGGTAATATTAACCGATATATATCCTGCAAGGGAAAAACCTATAGAGGGAGTTACAAGTAAGCTGATTCTGGATGAATTGAAGAAATTAAATCATGAAGCATTACTGTTTCATGAATTTTCTGATATTACGGATTATCTTTCTAACAACATACGAAATGGAGATATCATAGTTTTTCAAGGAGCCGGAGATATAACAGATGCATGTTCAATGTTTATAAGTAAGATTTCAGGTGCGAAATGATATCAATCAGTGACATAAGGAAATTTTTTAAAGGAAGAATTTCACTTAATGAGCCTCTTTCGAGGTTTACAACTTTCAGAATCGGTGGCAGTGCAGATTATTATGCTGAGCCGGCCGATGAGTATGATGTACTTAATATGGTGAGATACCTGAATTCACAAAACATTCCATTTTACGTTATGGGTAACGGAAGTAATGTACTTATAAGTGATGAAGGTATAAGAGGAGTAGTGATGAATCTTGAATCATCGTTTTCATATCTTAAAACCAGAGGTGAAAAAATAGTATCAGGTGCCGGAGTGAAGATGGCTAAGTTTGCAGATTATGTGATAAATAAAGGATTTGCCGGTGCTGAAATGCTTGCAGGAATTCCTGCTACACTTGGCGGAGCACTGGTTATGAATACTGGTGCTTACGGAGGTGAGACATCTGATTACGTTACTGAAGTAAAGGTTGTAAAAGACGGTGAGTTGCAGGTATTGCTAAAAAAGGACTGTGGATTCAGCTACAGAAGTTCAGCCCTGAGGGGAACTGTTGTGCTTGAGGGGGTTTTCATATTTCCAAGAGGTGAATCATCTGAACTCCAGCAAAGAAGAAAAGAACTACTGATCAGAAGAAATGAGGTTCAGCCTGTTGAGATTCCAAATGCTGGTTGTATTTTTAAAAATCCGGAAGGCGATTTCGCTGCCAGACTGATAGAAGAGTGTGGACTTAAAGGCTATGGGGTGGGAGGTGCAAAGGTATCTGAAAAACACGCCAACTTCATAGTCAACTATAACAATGCATCAGCCGAAGACGTCCTTAAGCTTATTAGGAAAGTCAGAAATGAAGTAAAAAAGAAAACAGGGAAAGAGCTTGAACTTGAGGTGAAATTAATTGGCTTTGAGAAAGAGGTTGTATTATGAATAAACTTAAAGTGGTTTTGGGTTTTTCACTGATAGTTCTACTGATGATGTCAGGTATAGTTTTATCTGGTTTATGGAAGGATAATCAGACAGTAAAAGATATAGAACTGACAGGGAATGTCAGCCTTAGCAAGAATGATTTGTTTTCATTTGCTAAGATAACAGATTCAATCATATATTCCGGTGGTCTTTCACTTGAGATGATTGAATCCAGACTTTCCAAGCATCCAGCCTTAAGTGATGTATCAGTTTCCCGTGATGACGGTGTTGTGAGAATAAAAGTTGAGGAGAAAATGCCGTTTGCGGTGGTTACAAGCGGCAGGAAAATAATGTTTATAGACAATAATCTTACTTTATATCCTGTTTCAAAGAAATACGGAAATATTGACTTACCTGTTATAAGTGGTATTTCTGATGAATCATTATCAGGTGTAATTTCGAAAAAGGATCTTAAAGCTCTGGAGGTAGCAAGATTTATCATATCATCCTGTGCCGAGATCAGCAGAGGATTGTATAATTTTATATCAGAGATTGATTTTTCTGATTCCAATGGTATTAACCTGATTACAAGCGATGATGCTACTTTGATTTATTTTCTTGATTACTCTCTTATGGGCGGGAGCTACAGTGAGTCTCTGGCCGATGAAGTTATGAACGAGGAGTTAATGAAATATATATATATGAAACTTGTTCATCTTGATTGTTTTCTCAAACAGGTAAAACTTTATAAACCTTCAGGTTCTGTTGCTTATGTGGATATGCGTTATGACGGAACAGTTGCAGTTAAAAACAAAAATTAATTTAAATGGGCAGAAAGAAAATAAGTGAAGAAATTATTGTAGGACTTGATGTAGGGACGACGAAGATATGCACTATAGTTTCTCAGGTGAGGGATGACGGCAAACTCAATATACTGGGAGTTGGTAAATCACCGTCCCATGGACTTTCGAGGGGTATGGTTGTAAATCCGGGAAAAACCATAGAATCGATTCGTAATTCCATACTTGAAGCTGAGGAACGCTCCGGTTTTGATATAAGATCGGTTACAGTGGGAATTGCCGGACCTCATATCAGGTGTATTCAGTCAGAGGGTATTGTTGCTATAGCTCATCCAGACAGAATCATTACCGAAGAAGACGTTGAGAGACTTTATGAAAGTGCTAAAAGTATCAGGCTTTCCAAGGATGAGAAAATTATAGACGTGATTCCTCAGGAATTTATTGTTGACGGCAAAGACGGGATTTTTGATCTCCCGATCGGAATGTTCGGATTAAGGATGGAAGCAAAGGTAAATATCCTTACAGGTCTTGTTTCGCAGATCGATGACCTGTCTAACTGTGTACAGACTGCCGGAGTTGAAATTGATGATATTGTTCTCGAGCCGCTTGCTTCCTCATATGCTGTTTTAAACGAGTCGGAAAAGAAAGTAGGAGTTGCTATGATTGACATAGGCGGAGGAACAACAGACATAGCTGTGTTCAAAAAAGGTGTTATAAAACATACTGCAGGTATCGGAATAGCCGGCAGTCAGGTTACCAATGACATATGCGAGACTCTGGGAATTGAAGAAAGAGAAGCTGAAAGAGTAAAAAGAGAGCACGGATATGCTATGGTGAGTGAGATTATAAATGATGATATAGTAACGATACAGGGTATTAAAGGACGTAAACCTCTGAAAATCGAAAAAAGCATAATTGCAAGAATAATTCAGGCAAGGATGGAGGAATTATTTGTTCTGGCAGCACAGGAGATAAAACGCTCAGGTATTGAAAACTATCTGCCTGCCGGAGTTGTGATAACAGGCGGAGGATCATTGCTCAGAGGTACAAGAGAGCT
>JAOADS010000129.1 GCA_026417195.1 Ignavibacteria bacterium
CTTTTCCTATAACATCATAAATTATAAGCTTTATAAATGCATTCTCAGGAACTGAGAACTTAATCTTTGTAATCGGATTAAACGGATTGGGATAGTTCTGCTCAAGAGAAAACCTACCCGGTATCTCTGTTGATATCGGCTCTATGCCTATGGGCTGAGAGTATTTGAGGACTAAAGCATCAGGGAAACCACCTCCATTATGCATTCTCCATATTACTCCGCCTACATATACATTCAGGTTCTGGTCAACTATAACCCCAGCATAGGGGATAGGGTTACCTGTTGAATCAGGATAAAAAACCGGATAGTAATGTTTAACCCACTTTAAGTTACCGTCTTTATCGTACTTTACTGTTGCAATACGTTGTCTTGGTGGATAGTCCTGATCTTTAATAGTTCCTGTAACATATACTGAACCCTGCTTGTCTATTGACATTCCATACGGATAATCAGCCAAATTTGAAGGACCGTTATATGCGCGCCACCATAACAGTTCACCATTCGGAGAATATTTCTGTACAATATAATCCCCGTCACCTGTTGAAGAACTTGCTAGGTTACATAATATAACGTTTCCCCAAGGATCGGTTTTTATTTCTATCGGATATCCAAATGTATAACCCTTGCCATTAAATATTCTTTGCCATTTTAAATTTCCAAGTGAATCATATTTCAACACTTCTGCCTTATACGGCTCATTAGAATATACAAGTTGCCCAGCCACATATACATTTCCGTTTCTGTCTGTTGTTATATCCTGTCCGTAATTGTTTCTGTGTTCAGCTGTTGAGTCAGGAAATGTCTGCCACCATTTAAGATTCCCGTTTATATCATAACTTATTGTTATAATCGCCCGAAATAAAGATCTATACCAGTCTCCGGTTATATTTGTCTTGTCAAGTGCTTCTGCAAATGTGAAATGCGGCGAGTGAAATACCAGAGCCCTTGACCATATACTGTCTCCCGTAGCAGTGTTCAGACACATTGTTCTTACTCCCGGTCTCACTCCGCCTCCGCCTGTGTTCAATGGCGTTGAACCGCTTACTATTAATTTATTGTTGTCTGCCAAATATATACCTTCTATATCTGTTGCTCCGCCTCCGTCATGTATCTTTACCCACTGCCTGACTCCGCTTGGACTGAACTTTAAAATCACAAATCTGTTATCACTTGCCCCTACATATACATTTCCCTGTAAGTCTATAGTCATATCTCTTGGAGTTATACCTATATTATTACCCCCGGAAAATCTGCTTCTCCATAGAAACTGACCGGAAGGGCTGAATTTAATTACAGAAAATCCACGAGGAATTTCACTGTCTCTTCCAGCTATAAATACATTGCCCATAGAATCAACAGCCATACATTCTGCATAATTGTTTTTCTGAGGTCCGTCGCTGAACCTTACCGCCCATTCAAGGATTGCTTCCTGTGAGTATGTTAGTTGTAAGGCAAGTAATAATAGGGGAATTATTATAAGTGTTTTCATATGATTATGGGGTAAATTTTTAAATGCTTCGTGTTAAAATAGTATTAAATCCTTTTATATGCAACTGATGTAAGACGGAATTTGTCATACCCGCTGTTTGTTATACCTGCGTAAGCGGGTATCTGATTCAGAATTCTACAATGTTTAGATTCCCGCGGGAGTTTACATCCTTGCAAAAGTTCGGGAATGACATCTGTTTAAAAGATCCTTCGTTACTTTGTTTATCAGTATGACAATGAAAAGTACGTGTGGCTAATAACTACAAACGGTGGATTGTCTGTTAAGTAATAGTTGAAATTAATTCAAGAGGCACTTAGCTCAATGTTGCTGCAATCAAAGTATTTTTTATTATTATAGACTCCTTTCCATTTTCTCTCAGCTATTTTCCCGATCATATCACATGTGATATCTATTTCTTCAGTTGTGTTATAAAGTCCGAATGAGATTCTCACTGCTCCGCCAATATCAAATTTTTCTCCTTTACGGAGTCTTTGTATTATTTCATCTGAATCATCTCTGCCCAGGAGGAAACTCATATAGGGATGAGCACAGAATCTTCCGTTCCTGGTTGCTATGGCAGCTTCGTTATTGAGTATATCTGCTACAAGACCGTTATTAAGTCCGTTAATGTTAAAGCATATCACTCCAAGCCTGTTTTCAGCGGGAATATCTCCAAGAAGAGGTACTTCAGGGATTTTTTTAAGTTTATCAATTGCGTATTCAGTTAATTCTATCTCATGTTCCCTGATGTTTTGCATACCTATTTTTTCAAGGAATGATAATGATTCAGCAAGAGCAATTGCACCGGCAATGTTTGGTGTTCCTCCCTGATGTCTGTCCGGAGACGGAGCATATACGTAATCATTTTCGCTTACAAATAAAACTGTGCCGCCGCCGGGTATATATGGAAGTGACCTGTCAAGAATTTCCCTTGGGCCGAAAAGAAATGCAGAACCGAAAGGAGCGTAGGCTTTATGCCCTGCTGCTGCAAGGAAATCTATATGCTGCAGGTCTGAATCCGGCTTAACATTTATTTTTTTATGAGCAAGTAACTGTGCTGCATCAACAAGTATTTCCGCTCCATGTTGATGTGCAAGCTCTGCAATTTTGTGTATGTCCGGCATAAAACCTGTTACATTTGAAGCACCTGTTACTGCAACCAGCTTTACTTTATTTAATCTGAGTTTTAATTCAAGATCATCTATGTCTATAGAGCCATCTTGTCTGACTCCGAAATGAATTACTTTCCCTCTGTGTCTGTGAGGCAGGTCATTTGAATGATGTTCCATAAGTGAAACAAGCGTAATTCCTTCGAAATCTTTCATGCAACATGCTGCCATGTCAAGAGCCTGCGTTGTATTTGAAGTAATGATTACTGAATTTGAGTCTTTATCTGCTGAAATGAATCTGATTATAGTGTCATATACCCTGTCAAAAAGTTCAGTGGAGATCATTGAAAGAAAATGTCTTCCCCTGTGAACATTTGAGTAATAGTTCTTTATGAAATCTACATACTTATTCAATACAGTAAGTGATGAATGAGTTGAAGCTCCGTGGTCTAAATAAATAAGTCTGCGGGGTTCATCGGAGCCGAAAACCTTAAAATATTTTCCGGTAATCGGGAATTCACTTCTTATGTAATTGATATCGAACACGTTTATAAAATAGCTATATACATTAAGTTATTCAATGAAATATATATGCATTCTGCTCAGATGTTTATATGTATTCTTATGAGATGATTTAAAGACTTAAAGATAAGTTTAATTATTTTTAAATTTGAGCTGTCTATGATTAAAAATATTATTTTTGATCTTGGGAATGTTCTTGTTAATGTGGAGTATGAAGGTTTCAGAAAGAAAATTACAGAACAGACAGGTGATGAAAAATACGATAGTTTCTTCAGGGGCGATGCTTACCGGCTGCTTGGTTATGAAGCAGGCAGAATTTCAACAGATGAATTTATTTCAAGATGTATCAGCGGTCTCGGACTTGATATGACAGAAATTGAGTTTGCTGATGCATTTAATGATATGTTCAGCGAAATAAAACCCATGAGTTCATTATTGAGAGACTTAAACAGGGAAGATAGATTTAATCTATATCTTTTATCAAATACCAGCCCTTTGCATTTTGAATATATTAAGGAGAACTTTGATTTTATAAATCTTATTCACAGACATGCTTTGTCTTATGAACTAAAATCCTTAAAACCTGAAAGAGAAATTTATGAAAAGACAATTGATTTTTTGAATATAAAACCGGAAGAATCTCTTTTCATAGATGACCTTGAGGAGAATTGTATTGCTGCAGAAGAAATTGGTATAAAAACTATTTGTTATGACAAAAAAAATCATGAAAATTTTTTAATTCAGTTCAATAAAATTAGACATAACTAACATGGCTGTATCACCTTCAGATCTGAAATTAGGTTCAAAGGCTCATCCTTTCAGACTACAAGCTACTGATGGTAAAACATATTCTCTGGATGATTTCAAAGATAAGGATGTGCTTTGTATAATTTTCTCATGTAATCATTGTCCATATGTTCAGGCTGTTGAAGACAGGATAAATCAGATAGCTAAGGATTACGCTGATAAATCATTTGCACTGATTTGTATTAACTCCAATGATGAAGAGACCTATCCGGAAGATTCATTTGAAGAAATGAAGAAACGTGCACAGGAGAAAGGCTTCGTGTTTCCGTATTTAAGAGATGAAACACAGGAAATAGCAAGAGCATATGATGCTGTATGTACGCCAGATATTTTTCTGTATGACAAGGAACGTGTACTTCGTTACAGAGGAAGGATAGATGATAACTGGAAAGAAGAAGAAAAGGTTACGAGACGTGAGCTTGTAATGGCAATTGACTGCCTCCTCAACGGCAGAGAAATAGATTTCCCGCAAATACCTTCAATGGGTTGCAGTATCAAATGGAAAAGGAATTAATTTATAATGTTTAAATTTCTATCTAAAATATTTCCTTCGAAGCACGAAAAAGATGTAAAGCAGTTGCTCCCGATTGTTGAGGAGATAAATTCATATTATGAAGAATATAGGAAACTCTCCGATGATGAGTTGCGAGCTAAGACACAGGAGTTTAAAAAATTAATCAGGGAAAACACTGAAGAACTTGAGAATAAGATCTCTGAATTGAGACAAAGACTTACAGAAGATATATCTCATGAGGAGAGAATACAGATTTATGAGGAGCTTGAGGAAACTGAGAAGGAACTTTATGAGAGGACTGAAGAAATACTCAATGAGATACTTCCACAGGCATTTGCAGTAGTAAAAGATACGGCAAGAAGACTTTGCGGTAAAGAATGGACAGCAGCAGGTAATAAGATTAAATGGGATATGATACATTATGACGTTCAGCTGATCGGTGGTATAGTTCTTCATCAGGGGAAGATTGCTGAGATGGCAACCGGTGAAGGTAAGACTCTTGTAGCGACTTTACCTATTTACCTCAATGCATTGCCGGGTAAGGGGGTTCATGTTGTAACAGTTAATGATTATCTTGCAAAACGTGACTGTGAGTGGATGGGCGAAATATTTAAGTTCCACGGATTAACGGTTGGTGTGATCCTTAATGATATGGACAACGACAGAAGAAGGGAAGCATATAAATGTGATATTACATACGGTACTAATAACGAGTTCGGATTTGATTACCTGCGCGACAATATGGTTGTTGATGCTAAATTTATGGTACAGCGGGGGCATAACTATGCAATAGTTGATGAAGTGGATTCAGTTTTAATTGATGAAGCCAGAACGCCTCTTATTATTTCAGGTCCGGTTGAAGTAAGCGAGCATCGTTTTGATGAGATGAATCCAAGGGTTAAGAGACTTGTGGATGCACAGAAGAATCTTGTTGCCAAAATATTAAGTGAGGCTGAATCTATACTAAACAAAGAAAATCCCACAAAGGAAGAACTGAATAAAGCAGGTATAGCTTTGCTAAGGGGGCAGAAAGGTTTCCCCAAGAGTAAAAAGCTCATGAAACTCTTTGCTGAACCGGCAAATAAGAATTTAATGCTTGAGACCGAGAAGGAATATCTTCGTGATAATGCAAGAAGGATGCATGAAATAACCGATGAGCTTTACTTTGCCATAGATGAAAAAAATCATACCATAGACCTTACAGAGAAAGGCAGGGAGTTTATAACTGCTGCAAATGAAGATAAGGATTTCTTTGTGCTTCCGGACATGGGTACAGAAATTGCGAAAATCGAAAATGATGAGACTCTTACACCTGAAGAGAAGCAGGTTAAAAAAGATGAACTTGCAGAACTCTATGCCCTGAGAAGCGACAGGATACATACTGTTCAGCAATTGCTCAAGGCTTATTCACTTTATGAAAAAGATGTGGAATATGTAGTGCAGGACAATAAGGTTATGATAGTGGATGAATTCACAGGAAGAATACTTTCAGGAAGAAGGTATTCAGAAGGGCTTCATCAGGCAATTGAAGCTAAGGAAGGCGTGCATGTGGAAAAAGATACTCAGACACTTGCAACGGTAACTTTACAGAATTACTTCAGGCTCTACAAAAAGCTTGCCGGAATGACCGGAACTGCTGAAACTGAAGCAGCTGAATTCATGGATATATATAAACTTGATGTTGTTGTTATACCAACTAACAAACAGCGTACCAGGGAAGATATGAATGATTTAATTTACAGGACTAAGAGAGAGAAGTAT
>JAOADS010000012.1 GCA_026417195.1 Ignavibacteria bacterium
CGCAAGTCCGTGCAAGTCTTACCCTGACAGTATCCCACCTCATTGTACTATCAACAGATAAAGCCAGAGCACATACGCCGGCTACATTCGGAGTAGCACTTGAAGTACCGTTGAACGTAGCAAAGTAGTTTCCGCTAGAATAGCCTGGAGAGCCAGTCCTGTCTGTGGTATAAACTTTTACGCATGGTGCAACCACATCGAGATTTGCTCCAAAACTGGCACCCCATGATTCAAGGTCACAGCTTGAGGGAGATTTTCTCTGATTGCAGGGACTGATACCTCCCACTGCGATGACATTGGGATTTGTACTTGCAGGGAATCTCATAGCACCGTTTTCATTTCCTGAGGCTACAACAAATAATGAGCCCTTGCCTGCTCTGCCGAATGTGACTGCATCTGATATAGCATTATCAAGCATAGAGCTTGCACCTCCTACGAAACCCCAGGAATTACTGATAACCCATGCACCACGCTGATAAGCCCAAATAGTGGCGTTGGAAGCTCCGGTATAGTTTCCACTGCCTCCGGAACTAAGCCATTTCACAGGAATGATTTTACAGTTAGGTGCAACCCCTGATACACCAAGTGAATTATTACCTATTGCAGCTGCTATTCCAGCACAGGCTGTTCCGTGATTGCCGTCATCCCATGCACCTGGAGTATTATTCCAGAAATTCCAACCTGAGCCTATAACCATATTGCCAGCAAGGTCTTCATGTAGAGTATCAACTCCGGTATCACTGATTGCTATTCTGCATTGACTTATACCGAGTGTAGTATTCCATGCACTGTCAACATCCATATCACAATCAGCTGTGCCGGATATACCACCCGGTATGTTATTGCCCAGATTTTTCAATGACCACTGCATAGGATAGAAAGGATCATTAGGGTCATAACAAAGTAAGTTTGTAAAAAGCAGATTGGGTTCTGAATAGTTTACTTTCCCAGTGTTATATATTTCATTTGCTGCGTCTATAGCGAAAACATAAGAAGGGACTTTTAATACAAATGTGAGACCTCCAGACAGACTAACTTCCTGTATTATTGTAAGATTTCTTTGTGATATAAATGAATTTACTTCTTCTCTTGTGATTTCAGGTTTAAACTGAACAATAATTTCGTCTTCAACACCGATTAGTGTTCGTCCGTTATCTGGCGAAAATACTGGGGAAACATACTGAATGTCTGGATTTTTCATTATCTCGTTTCTGATTGCAAGTAAGCCACTTTCAGATTGGGATACAATAAGATCAAGGAAATATCTTTTGTCCCCTGGTACATAGGAACTTGATGTGTTTAAGGTTAAGCCGCCGTATGAAGATATCATCTGTCTGAAAGATTGTTCAGAAAGCTCTTTGTTCAGCTTTATGAACAGCCGATCATTTTTCAGGGTGAGATTGAAAGGTTGACCTTTGTAATAATAAAAGCTGGTAATTCTGTCAAAAGTGTTTAATGAGCTGAAATTATTCCAGCCGATAAAACTAAAAGATAAAGCAAAAATAAAGAGGAGTAAAAATTTAGTTGGTGTTTTCATGTTTGGAATATTAAGTTATAAATCAACTTGCAAGTTATGGATTTAATTTTAAATTTTCAATAATTAATAATTACAGAAAGTTAGCTGATTCAGAGTGTTAAATATTATTTGATAATTACTTCAGCAGTATAATCTTTATTGTTCTTTGTTCTTTGCCGGATCTAATCCTACAAAAATACAATCCGGATGCAAGAGCTGATGAATTTAGATTAATACTATAGTTTCCAGCTTCAGTTATAGCTGAATATAATGTCTGAATTTTTTGTCCTTTTAAATTGAATAAATCCAGTGTTACTAAGTTTTTAACTTTAACTGAAAATGAAATGTTAGTATTGGAGTTAAATGGATTAGGGTAATTCTGATAAAGCTTCAGCTCTGATGGATGTTCATCTGAATATTCCTGTATTCCTATTGGAAAGCCAATGCCACCTCCGTTAGTAGTTTTAAGTATAACACCACCGGATCCGGCTGACCAGCCTGTGTTTTCGTTTACCATGCAAACTGAATATAAAGTCTCATTTGTAGGAGTGGTTGTTGAATCCCAGCTCTGTCCACCATTAGTTGTTCTGTATATCATACCATTGTCTCCTGCAAGATAGCCCGTCTGATTATTTATGAATTTCATTGAATAAAAGGAAAATCCCAGAGAAAGATAGAATCCGGTTGTCCAGTTTAAACCTGAATTTGTAGTTTTCATGAACATTCCGCAACAGCCGGTCGCAAATCCGGTATTCGGATTTATGAAATCTATTGTGAAAAGAGGGTTTGGTTCTCCGTGAGTATATATTAACCAGTTTGTACCTCCGTTTGTTGTTTTAAGTATAAAACTATCGCCTGCACTCAGGTAATAGTTATCTGTGTCTATTATTTTAATTTCATAAATATCTATTTGCCATACAAGGTTTGCAACATTAAACCAATTTATGCCTCCGTTTGTCGTCTTCAGTATAGTCTTGTTTTTTCCGCAAACGATACCGATGTTCTGATCTGCAAACTTCAGCGATGTTAAGTCAGAAGTTGTATTTGATAAAATATTTACCCAGTTAGCTCCTCCGTTAGTTGTTCTGTATATCTTTCCTGAATCTCCGCACGAGAAGCCTGTGAGATTATTTATGAAAGTAATACAGTTCAGACTGCCTTCAATAGGAAACATCTGCCAAGAGTTACCTCCGTTAGTAGTTTTAAGAATCACGTTATATGAAGATGCAAATCCGGTTTCTGTATTCTGAAAATAGACTGACTTTATTGCATGATTAATACCTGATGTCTGCGGAAACCATTGGGTGAATGCTAAAGAAGAAATGAAAAAATTTAAATAAAGAACAATTAATTTCCCTGAACGTGAACTCATTTTACCAATAACATTTTCTTAGTTTCTGAATAATGTTCAGAAGATAGTCTGTAGAAATATATTCCACTAGGTGAGTCTTTGCCGTCGAAAACAACTTCATAGCAACCAGATTTAAATTCTCCTTTAATCAGAGTTGTTACTAATGAACCTTTCACGTCAAAAATTTCTAGTCTTATGAAATCTGATACTGATATGTTAAATCTGATTTTTGTTAACGGATTAAAAGGGTTGGGATAATTCTGATAAAGAACGAATTTGTCTGGGATTAAATCATCTTCCTTTATTAATCCTATAGGCTGGGAGTATTTTATAGTTGTAATATCGTAATCACTTGTTGAGTCAAAACTGATTCCTGTTACGTAAATTCTGTAATTATTATCAACAGCTATTTCAGAAACGAAATCCTCACTTCTGTATTGAGTGCTGTATGTCTGAAGCCAGAGTAAATCTCCTGTAGAGCTGTATTTCAGTAATGCATATAATAAATGTCCTTCATGTTCATCAGTTGTTCCTCCTACATATATATAACCTGAATTATCAACTGCCAGGGATGTTCCGTAATCTGTTCCGCGGTTACTTCCGTTATAAAATCTTGACCAGAGAAGCTGTCCTGTCGGGTCAACCTTAATTGTTACAATATCTTCTGATCCAAGTGTGTCTGCGTTTCTTGAACTGCCGGTAACATAAATATTATTCTGAGTATCCATTATAAGGTCATAGGGTATATCCTGATGATTTCCTGATCCGTTATGGTGATATTGCATAAAGAGTCCAAGAGAAGTTGTAAACCTCATAATACTGTAATCAAGATTTCTACCTGAATTGTTCATAGATAAAACTGCTGTCAGATTACCTGTACGGTCATAAGTGATTTTTACTGCTTTGTCATCTGCTATTGCAGTGCCGCTGAATATTACAGATGAAAGAAGGTTCAGGGAATTACTGTATTTTAAAATGAAAATATCGTTATGACCGCTTATACCGTTTGTAGTCCCGAGGATATAAATATTTCCTGAATTGTCAATACACATTGAAGATGGAATTTCTGAGCTTGATGAAGTGATATTATAGACTGAATTTGCAAGCAATGCTCCTGAAGGAGAATATTTCAGAATAACAGCATCAAATGAACCGTTCTGTCTTCTCATAAATCCGCATACAAAAACATTAAGCTGATTGTCAGTTAATATATCCTGTCCGAAACCCTGATTGTAGTTTGCCTGAAGAAAAACATTTGACCATAATCTGTTTCCGTCATGAGCACATTTAAGTGTGAGAATTTTTATAACACCGCCGCTATCAGTTGTAAAACCGGTCAGGTATGAATTACCCAGCATATCAATAAATCCTTTTTTTGTGTCATCCGTGGAATTAGCATTTCCGTTGAAAATGCTCTGCCATAAAATTGTTCCTGAGGAACTATATTTAATTATTACTGCATCTGTAGATGAATTCAATGATGAGGTTGAACCGAAAACATATACATCAGACAGATTGTTTAATTTTAAAGACGCTGCAATGTCAAAACTGTTTGCTGTTCCGTTATATTTCCTTACCCATTCTCTGTAAATCTGTGAGAACGATTCATAACTGATGAATGTAAACATTATTATAAATATGATATACATTGATTAGAGTTAATCAATAAAACAAAAAAAGCCCATTCATTTTAAATGAACGGGCTTTAAATAATTTTGGCATCTTATTTTAAAAGTACCATTCGCCTGACCGATGTATAGTCTCCAGAAGTGATCCTGTATAAGTAAACTCCTGATGCCAGTCCGGAAGCATCTATGGTTGCTTCATAATATCCGGCCTGTAATTCACCTTCATATATAGTAGCTATTTCACTACCCAATAAATCGTATATCTTTATGTTTGTAAAATCTGTTCTTGGTAAATCAAACTTAATTTTCGTAACGGGATTGAAAGGATTAGGATAGTTCTGATATAAGGCATAGGATTTCGGAACACCGATATTAAGATTAGTTATTCCAAAGGGGACTATAGTGTCGAACACTGCTGTCTGGGATATAGGATTATTAAGCTGAACAGTGGGCTGAGGATTTGTTCCGTTGTATGAGCCGGCGCCATTACCGTTCCAACGCTGGAAATAATACATATATCCATTATACATTACCTGAAGCACTGAAGGTGAGAAAGTTACTGATGAGGCAGAGTCATAAAAAATATTTCCTCCGTTCACGGTAACAGGGATTCCGCTGGGAGTAACATTTGCAATAAGCCTGAACTGAGTCTTGTAGTTGACAGTGTAAGTATTAGTAGTTGTTCCCACGGTTATTACATGACTTGAATCTCCTCCGTTGCTCCAGTTCTGAAATACGTGTCTTGTTGCCCCGAAAGTCTGAGGTGAAACTGCACTCAGGGTTTGTGAAGAACCTAAATTCCAGTCAAAGATTCTGGCACCCGTATATTCTGTACCATTGACAGCAAATTTGAGATTGTCCCTGTTAGCTTTAACTATAATATAGTTTTTACCTACGAGGTAACTTACAGAGGTTTTGTGAACCTTACCGTTAGTATTCGTACCTGTAATTATAATTCTGTAAGCACCTGAAGGAACGCTGGCAGTTGAGCTGACCTGGACATTGAAATTACTGGGGAAAGTATTTATTACATTACCTCCGGGAAATGATACTGTGATTCCCGGTTCTGCCGGTTCTACCTGAGCAGTAAGAGTAACCGGAGAATTATAGCCTCCTGAAGTTACGGGAATTGACATCTGATAGGTTTCGGTCTGAGGTTGTCCCTGTTGTACGGATTTATATGATGAAATGGGAATTAAAGTAAAATTATTCGTAGTAGAAGCTGCATTCAGAATTTCCGAGCCTTGTTGCAGAAATACAAGAGATTTTACCTGACTTGGCTGCCAAATCGGGTCTTTCCATACTTTCCTTTCTATAATATATGTTTGACCGGGTAGCAATGTTAAAGTCTCTCCGTTAGCAGTTACCGGCATTCTTCTCATGGGATTATGAAACTGTGTTTCACCGTTAGTTCCAGGGGGACTTGAAAACTGAACAAGCTTCTCAATTACAGCAAAATAAACCGTAACACTTGGATTTGGTAACATTACTTCACAATATATTCTTGCACGGATCAAAAGTGTATCGGCATATGTGCTGTCTGTAACAATTACAGTAACGGGACTTAACAAATCCTTTCTAAGATCAAAATATGTATTAAGGGTTGCATGAGCATAGCTGGAAAATGAATATATGCCGTCCATCCTTGCCTGAGGAATAGAATTTACACCGTAAAAAGTTCTTCTAGTAGTATTATCACTGGGGTTATAAAGATAAAAAGGATCATTGCCGGGAGCAGGCCAGTTCATGTGATAACTGATCTGGGCGACTCTGTCAGGATCCTGCATTGCAAGCCAGGAGTTCATAAGAGGATTCTGTGAAGCACAGGGAGGACATGTTGCACTTGTGAACTTTTCAATCAGAACCATTCTGTCACCTGCAAAATGTATATTAGTTAGTAAGAAAAGAATAGCTGAAGTTAAATATAACTTTTTCATGTTAATTTTATTTAGTTTCTTTAAATATAAATATAAGAGAGGGTTATATCAAGTAAAATTTAAATTACTATAGGTAACCAATAAGGTTAGATGTAGATAATTCTTAATGTGTTCAAGCTAATGAAAGTTTTAAATGTTTCTTTCGGCTGATTTTAGTTTTTTTATTAATTCTCCGGTAATCTGATCAGAATACGCGCCGTAAGCATCAACTAATGTTCCTTTAAGCCCGGTGTTTGAAACTATTGCATATACTACCTCCTCGTCATCGGGATTTGTCATACCTTCGAAACGGTAAAATTCTTCAACCTTGAATTCATCCGGATTAAGTTTAACATCGTTACACTCAATGCAGTTTCCCCTAATGTTAAAATCAAGTATATAGCCCCTCAGCTTTAAATCTTTAAGCGCTTCGCTGAGCGTTTCGTATGAAAAGCTTTTCATATATGTACACTTTTATTTTTTAGTTCTTCATTAAGTTAAGAAAATAAATATTTTATTTCATACTATAAACCAATACGTTTTTTATGTGAAATCATATGCTTATGTTTGTATAAATTATATCTCGGTAATGTCACTAAATAAATCCCCGGTAAGTTTTAAATTCTTTGCAGATAAATTAATAGACTATGCCGGTATGTTTCCACCGGCTTCATTAAGTTTAACTGATGCTGTGAATAATTACACAGAGTATCTTAACGGGAAATATAGCTGGATGCTTAACAGATTCATAGTTCCGGCAAAGTCGTTGAAAGAATTTCAGGCTAAGGATTCAATGCAGGATGGATATAATCTTTCTGTTATTCTTTCAGGAGGTTCAACTGAATCTGAGTTCAGAAAAAGTATCCAAAACGATATTAAACTTCTCGCAGATTTTAAAAACTCTGTTCAGGACATCAAAATTTCTTCTCTTGAAGCCTTACTGCCTTCAGATTTGATCATTGATGAAAAGCGTGACGACCTTCTTGATTTTCTGATAGACATATCCTCTGAACTTGAAAGAGGTCTGAATGATGAAATCCCCTTATTTCTGGAGGCTGGAATTAATGATGGTTATGAAGGGATTATACTAAATGTTACTGAAGCAATAGCCAGCCTTAATAAATCATATGGTTTTAAACTCAGAACCGGTGGACTGAAACCAGAAAATATACCATCACCGGCAGTTATTGCATACGCTATATTAAGTTCTATTGAATTCGGAATACCCATGAAATGTACTGCAGGACTTCATCATCCGGTCAGAAACTATGATAAAGATCTGAAAACAATTGTCCACGGTTTTTTCAATGTATTTATCTCAGGGATTATGGCATATGCCTTGAATATCAGCGAAGAGGAGATTGTATCTATTATTAATGAAGAGGACGTTAATGAATTTCAGTTCACAGAAAATTATTTAAAGTGGAAAGATTACGAAGTTACCTTACAACACATCCGGGAAGGCAGAGAGAATTTAATGGTTTCTTTCGGGAGTTGCAGCTTTACAGAACCGGTCGAGGATCTCATTAAGCTTAAACTTATTTAAGAGTACATGAAATCTTTCATTGAAACCAGACCTGACAGTGATTTTCCGATAGAGAATCTTCCTTATTGTGTTTTTGCTTTAAAGACAGGGGGAAGTCCGGTTTGCGGATCAGCAATCGGCGATTATATCATTGATCTTTCAGTTCTTGAGGAAAAAGGTTTTTTTGATAATACCCCGATATCAGGGAAAAAAGTTTTCAGCCGTTCTTCACTGAATCTTTTTATGTCACAGGGGCGGGATGCATGGAGAGAGGTAAGGAAAGTTTTGCAGAACCTGCTAAGTTATGATAATCCGGTTTTGAGAGATGATGAGATGCTCAGAAAAATTACATTCATTCCTATGGACGATGTAAAAATGTGTCTTCCTGTTGAAATAGGTGATTACACAGATTTTTATTCCTCAAGGGAACATGCAACAAATGTTGGCATAATGTTCAGAGGCAAGGAAAATGCCCTGATGCCTAACTGGCTTCATTTGCCTGTAGCCTACCACGGAAGGGCAAGTTCAGTAGTTATCAGTGGTACCAATATAAAGAGACCAAAAGGGCAAACCAAGCCAACTTCGTCAGATAAACCTGTATTTGGTCCGTCAAAACTTCTGGACTTTGAGCTTGAGATGGGATTTTTCATAGGGACGGGTAATAATCTCGGAGAGCCGGTTAACATAACGCAGGCTGAGGATCATATATTCGGCATGGTTATAGTCAATGACTGGAGCGCCCGTGATATACAGACATGGGAATATCAGCCTTTGGGACCCTTTCTGGCAAAGAATTTTGCAACTTCGGTTTCTCCTTGGATTGTTACATTGGAAGCCCTTGAGCCTTTCAGAACTGAAGGACCTGAAAGAGAATTTGAGCCGCTTGATTATCTAAGAAACCATAGGAGAAATTCATATGATATTACCCTTGAGGTTTTCATTCAGACTGAGGGGATGAACGAACCTTTTCTTATCTCACGTTCCAATTTCAAATATTTATACTGGAACATGTTTCAGCAATTAGCACACCACACAGTTAACGGATGCAATCTCAGAACAGGCGATCTTCTTGCTTCGGGTACAATAAGCGGACCTACACCGGATTCATATGGTTCTATGCTTGAGTTAGGCTGGCGAGGTGAAAAACCAATAAGACTTCCTACAGGCGAAGAAAGAAAATTTTTGGAAGATGGTGATACGGTTATTATGAAAGCATATTGTATTGCTGAAGATTACCGGATTGGTTTCGGAGAAGTAAGAGGTAAAGTTATTCCTGCAGGCTAACAGTTATGTTTGAATATATTATATACATACTTGTATTTTTATTTCTTGTTTTCTTGCTTTATGCTGTAATAAAGTTTATTATGGTTTACTTTTTCAGGGATGAATGAAAAGCATATAATAATAAACCGTTCAATGAGATATTACACCATGAGTCCGGGAAAAGAAATCAGGGATATATGGATACTTCTTCACGGGTACGGGCAGCTTGCTTCGCAATTTATCAGTAAGTTCCGTATTATGGCAGAAAACGGAAGTTTACTGATTGCACCTGAAGGTTTAATGAGATTTTATCTCCATGGCAGTTACGGAGAGGTAGGGGCTTCGTGGATGACAAAAGAGGACAGAGAAAATGACATAAAGGATTATGTTAATTATCTTGATAGTCTCTATGATAAGGAAATCAGGGGTCTTAAAAACAATTCAGATATTAAAATAAATTCACTTGGATTTTCACAGGGAGTTGCCACACTCTCACGCTGGATTAGTTTTGGTAATGCAGCTTTAGACCGTTCTGTTTTCTGGTGCGGAGAACTGGCTCATGATGTTGATTATACAAATGATAAATTCAAACATGCTGAACTTGTTCAGGTTTTTGGATCTGATGATAAAATTTTCCCTGATAATTTCATCAATGTCCAGAGACAGTTACTTGAATCAGCTGGATTAAAACCTTATGTGTATGTTTTTAAGGGTGGTCATGAAATTAATACGGAACTGATGAGGGAAGCTGGTCTTATTTAAGTTAATCGTAACTTTCAAATTTAATATATTTCTTTTCATAACCCATATCAGCTAGTTTTTTTCTTGCCTGGTTTAACATATCTTTCCACCCGCAGATATAAAAATATGCGTCTTTTCTATCTGAGAAAAGTTCTTCATAAACAGCATGAACATAACCCTTCCTTCCTTTCCAGTGTTCGGAGTTTTCTCTGGAAAGTGTAGGTATGAAGTGAAATTCCGGATATTCCTGCATGAGTTTTTCCATTTCCTTTCTGTAGAGAATATCTTTCTCGTATCTTGTTCCGAATACCATATACAGGTTTTTGTGAGGTATGTTTTTATTAATAATATCAAATACCTGTGAACGGAAGGGAGCTATGCCAACTCCGGTGCAGATAAAACAAATATCTCTGTCTATATTATCGGGCAGAATAAATTTACCGATCGGGCGGGAAACCGGTAACATGGAACCTGGTTTGAGGTTTTCCCACATCCACGGAGTTCCCAGCCCTTTGGGATTAAGCACGATGATAAGTTCAAATCTGTTATCATTTGAAGGCGGTGAAGCTATAGAATAACTTCTGTGTTTGATTTTTGATTCTATGGGCAAAAGAAGCATAACAAATTGACCTGCTTTAAATGAGAAGTCAACGTCTTTAGGGGTCTCAAAGAAGAAGCGTTTTACTTCATCGGTTTCATCAATTATGTCAGTAACCCTGCAATCGTAGAATTTATATGCCATTAGTTTTAAGGCAAAGTTAATTAAAAATGATTAGCTTTGCTATGATGTATAAAAAAAACCCCGCACTCAGGCGGGGTAGTTTTTTTGACAACGATAAGGGTTATTTTACCAGGACCATTTTTTTGAAATCTGTAACGTCTTTAGTCTTAAGACAGTATATGTATACTCCACTCGGGAGCTCAGAAGCATTCCAGGTTATCTCATAAATACCAGCCTTTGTAAACTGGTTTTTAATTAATGATGTGATTGTTCTTCCGAGAAGGTCGTAAATGATTATGCTAATTTCGGAGTCGTAAGGAAGCTCATATTTTATTTTAGTTGTATTGTTAAAAGGATTAGGATAATTCTGATGTAAGCGGAATTCATCAGGAATTTTTCCTGAAATAGGTATGCCACCGATGACTGGATTATTGTAACAGGAGTTGTAATAGAATTTTACTACATCAGATAATTCTTTTAATTTATTGATGCTAAAAAGGTTATTTATTCCCTGTGCAATAAGCTGAGCAATTACCACGACCTGAGTATCACCCGGGTTCATGTTTATAGGGCCAGTGGAAATCAGGAATCTCTGATCACCCATGTTTTGCTGTATCCAGCCTTGTCCTGAAACGGGATTTCCGGAATACATGTATTTAGTAACATAGTTACCAACGGGATTTACTCTCGGATTTCCGCAGACGTCGTGCCCCGACATAGCTCTGTAAGCATGAATTTTGTTTAGCGGATCGCGTGAACATGAATCCTGTCCGTTTATGAAGCTATTGAATACATTCATTCCAAGATCTCTGTATCCAACAAGAAAGCTTCTTGTTTTATTGCGACAGATATATACCGTATCATTGTTGTTTCCTGTAAATCTCAATGCACCTCTGAGGATGAGAAAACCAACAGCTGGCGGAAAGTTGCCATAAGAAGGATCGAAATTTTCACCTTTATATGTAAATCCGATACCAAGTGAACTGTCACACCCTACTTTATCTTTATTGAAATTCGTTCCAATGTCATCGTCAGTCCAGAATGAAATATAAACATCATTCCATGTATTACTGCTACGATTGATAATTGTGAATTGAGAAATAATCACGTCTGCAAGTCCGCCGGGAAGATCAACTGCAAAGTCCAGCTGCATCACATCAACTTTAAGAGGTTGCTGTGCATATGAATCCGTGTATCTGTGAAATAATGTCTGATGACCAAAATCAAGAGGCCTCCATGAGTTATTCTGAAATATAACAGGCGCTCCCTGATTTGAGTTACCCAGCAATATATTAGGCCAATTAACTCTGTCGGAATCGTTTATACCTAAAATTAATTTGTAAACTCTGTACTCTGGATCATTTTCTCCCTGAGGATTTCCGTTATTATCTGTATATCCCGGACGGAAACCAGAAATGTAATCAACATAGCTTACTATAGTATCATTACCTACCCTTGCACCTATCCATAAACCTGAGGCATATCGCGCGAATCTGTTTGTTCCTCTAGGCCATTCAAAACCAGAATTCCCGCTTACAGGATTTCTGTTGAATGATCCATAATTGGAATAAGGTGTGTTTATGTTATTGGCATTGAGATTTTTTGTGCTGATAATTAACAGAGATCTGTCATCTTGATCTGTGTATTTTTTTCCAATAAAGGTTATTGGGGAAATAAGAAAAAGAATTAATATGAATGATTTTAAAGTTTTAGAATAAGGTTTCATAATTATATCCTCCCAGAAATTGTGTTCAAAAATAAATCTGCGAAGCAATGATTTCAAATATTTTTTCACAGTTTTATTAAGAATGAAATTTCACGCTTATAGTTTAATATTAATAGTAATTTTATCATTTTCAGGTATTTCCGCCAAAACTTGATATTAACTTTGTTAAAGTTATAAACCGGCTTTCAGGATAGTGTTTGCTGATAATCTTAAGGATATTTTAGTTAAAAACAGTAACACGAAGTTGTAAATTGAATTTTCTCTGTTATAATTTTCTGGTTAATTACAGGTGACTTGATTTATTTTCAGTTGATTTAAGAAACCTGTAAAGTTATTTTTGCAAACAAGTTTGATTGCCCCTGAAGTTTTAAACCGGAGAAATTTTTTTGAATCACTTACCGGATCTCAACGAAGAACAAAAGGCAGCTGTTGAATACAGTTACGGACCTTCTATGATAATAGCTGGCGCCGGAAGCGGCAAGACACGTGTTTTAACGTATAAGATTGCCCATCTCCTCAGCTCCGGAGTAAGGCCTTATGAAATTCTTGCCCTGACATTTACAAATAAAGCTGCCGGTGAAATGAAGTCCAGAATAATGAAACTTGCAGGAAGAGATGCTAATGATGTATGGATGGGTACTTTTCATTCAATATTTGCCAGGATACTAAGGGCAGAAGCACATAATATAGGATTCAGCAGGAATTATACTATTTATGATGATAGTGATTCCGAAAAGCTTACTGAATCAGTGATGAAAGATCTGGGGTTATCTACAGATAATCCCAAGCCTAAAGCTGTAATTTCACACATAAAAATTCTTAAGAATAAATTAATATTGCATGATCAACTGACAGACGGTAATAATTCGAACAGCTTTCAGAAAATAGTCCACAAGGTATATCCTGAATACCAGACTAGACTACTGAAAAATAATGCTATGGATTTCGATGACCTTCTGATTAATCCTATTTTACTTTTCCGGTCCTATCCAGATATTCTTGAAAAATACCAAAGACGATTCAGATTTATTCTGGTGGATGAATATCAGGACACTAATCTTGCTCAATATGAGATTACTAAAATGCTTGCCTCATTACACAGGAATATATCAGTTGTAGGAGATGATGCTCAGAGTATTTACAGGTGGCGTGGAGCAGAAATTGAAAACATATTCAGTTTTCAGAGAGATTTCCCCGATTATAAATTGTTCAAACTGGAGAGAAATTACCGTTCAACTAAAAAAATTCTCTCAGTTGCTGACAGTATAATTTCAAATAACAGAAGACAGATACGCAAGTCACTCTTTACAGAACGAGAAGACGGGGAAAGAGTTGTCCTGAACGAGACGCTGACAGACCGTGATGAGGCTCATCTGATATCCAAAACTATACTTAAGGAAATCTCATCACGGAAACTTAATTTCAGGGATTTTCTGATCCTTTACAGAACAAATGCCCAGTCAAGGGTTCTTGAAGATACTCTAAGACTTAATCACATTCCTTATGTCCTTGTCGGCGGTGTGAAGTTTTACGAGCGTAAAGAAATCAAAGATGTACTTGCTTATCTGAAGGTTCTTGTGAATCCTAAAGACGATGAGGCTTTAATACGTGTTCTTAAACTGCAAGACGGTATAGGAGACGGAACTGTTGATAAGTTAAGATCTGCAGCAAAGGAACATTCATCTTCTGTCTATGATGTTCTTATAAGGTTTATCAATGAAAGAGAAGGCAAACAGAAAAGGACGCGGATTGAAGCTGGTTTACTAAATCTTGCATCATTGTTCAGGAAATATCATGAAGTAATGGCAGAGTTCTCTCCCGGTGAGCTGGTGAGAAGCTTGATAGATGAGACCGGCATAATCAGACAGCTGAGAAATGAGGGAACAATTGAAGCTAATGAGAGGATGAACAATATTCAGGAATTACTTTCAGGCATAACAGAATATTCAGATAAAACGGATAACCCTTCGCTGGAGGGATTTCTCCAGGAAGTAAGTCTAGTGACTGATATTGATACTTACGAAGATTCCAAGAATGCTGTAACTTTGATGACTATGCATTCGTCTAAAGGTCTGGAGTTTCCTGTTGTTTTTATTGCCGGGCTTGAAGATGGTATATTTCCTCTTTTGAACTCTCCCCCGACTCAGGAAGAACTTGAAGAGGAAAGGAGATTGTTTTACGTTGCTGCAACAAGAGCAAAAGACAGACTGTATATGTCATATGCCCTGCAAAGATACAGGTTCGGGAGCTTTTGTTATCAGATAAGATCGCGTTTTTTGGACGAAATAGATCTTTCAGACATAGAGTTTATAAGACCTTCAACTCAAAGGAATAAAGTTGTTCAGGAGGTGGGAAGTTCTATAAGATATGAATATTTCAATGACCTTACTGATACCAATGATCATATAGTTGATAAGCAGATTGTCAGGAAAGGGGCAGTAGTTTTTCACGAGAAGTTTGGCAGAGGAACGGTGATAGAAGTTTCAGGTAAGGGAGAAAGAAGAAAAGCACAGATATATTTTGATACAATAGGCCTGAAGAGTCTTGTCCTTAAGTATGCTAATCTGAGCATTAAATAAATAATTCGTTAAAATTTATGACAAAATGGCTGCTTAAAACAGAACCTGCTTCATATTCATACGATAATCTAGAAAAGGATAAAAAAACCAGATGGGATGGTGTTACTAATCCCTATGCAATGAAATACATACGTTCTGCAAAAGAGGGTGATCTGGCGTTTATCTATCATACAGGAGATGAGAAACAGATTGTTGGGATTGCAAAGATAGTTTCAGAACCATATCCGGATCCTAGATATAATGACGAAAGGTTTTATGTTTTTGATATAGTTCCATACAAACGTCTGAAAAAACCTGTTACACTCAAAAGCATTAAAGCCGAGAAACGTTTTACAGATTCAAAACTTGTTCGGGCTCCAAGACTTTCTGTTCAGCCTGTAAGTGAAGAACTGTGGGATTATATAATAAAAATGTCTAAGTAAATTTATAAAATATGGCAGCAACATATTCATTTGACATAGTATCTGAAATCAACTGGCAGGAAATTGATAATGCTGTCAATCAGGCACGTAAGGAAATGCAGCAGCGTTACGATTTCAAGGGTTCAAAAAGTTCTATAGATTATAGCCGGAAAGAAAAAACCATAACGGTTTTAGCTGATGATGATTATAAGTTGAAGTCTGTAATAGATATACTTCAGAATAAGTTTGTGAAAAGAGGAGTCCCTTTAAAAGCTCTGAAGTATAAAACTTCTGAGCAGGCATCAGGTGGTATGGTTCGTCAGATAATAGAAGTTCAGCAAGGAATAAGCAAAGACAATGCAAAACTGATTGTGAAAATGATAAAAGATTCCAAGATAAAAGTTCAGGCAGCTGTTCAGGATGAACAGGTCAGGGTAAGCGGAAGAAGCAAGGATGACCTGCAGGCTGTTATTTCACTTATTAAAGGTGCAGACCTTGATTTTGCTGTTCAGTTTACAAACTACAGATGAAAAATCTTATAAGGATATTTATTTTATTTTTATTTCTAAATGTAAATCAGTTCTCACAGAACAGACTTGATGTTGTAATACTTGATGCAGGACACGGAGGAAAAGATCCGGGTACAAAAGGGGATAAAACCGGAATTCTTGAGAAGAACATAGTACTTCCGATCACCTTAAAGCTTGGAGCCATGATCAGTGGGAATTATCCTGATATTCAGGTAGTTTACACACGGCAAAAAGATGAATTTATAGAATTGAAAGACAGGACAGCACTTGCAAATTTATCCCGCGGAAAGTTATTCATAAGCATACACGCCAATCATAAGAAAAAGGAGGAATCGGACAAGAAGGGTTTTGAGATTTATGTATTAAACAGGGAACGTTTCCCTGAAGCCGTGATGGTTACTATGAAGGAAAATAATATTTTAAGTTATTCAGTTTACGGTAAGGACACTACAGATAAATACATATTTTCCAGTTTAGTCCAAAACGGTTTCCTGAGGCTAAGCAGTGTTTTGAGCACGGAAATTGAATTTAATTTTCTGAGTTTTACTGAGCTTATATCAAGGGGAATATATCAGTCCGGTTTCTGGGTGATCACAGGTGCATCTATGCCCTCAGTTCTGATAGAAATCGGTTATCTGTCTGATGAAGCAGATGAGTTATACCTTTCTTCCGAGAAAGGGCAGAACGATGTTGCAAATGCTATTTTTCAGGCTTTCAGGCGTTACAGGCATTTCTTTGAAATTAATTAGTCTAAAGCCATAAAAACCTTCCTTGTAACTCATACTTAAAATCAGCATATTTGTATTCTTTCCACTGATTTCCCAGATAATTTTGATAAAACTGGTGGATTTTTAAATTAAGCTCTCCTGCAGGAAATCACAGGAGGATTTAGTAACTTTTAATTAAATAATTTAGCGGAGTTAAATTAACTAATGTCAGAACAAAACGATATGATTCAGACGGATGCGGAAAGCGAAGATACAAAACCTGTAATAAAAACAAAAGACTTTGTTGCAAAAGACTATTCGGAAGAAGAATTCAAAAAATATATAGAACTCTACGAAAAGACTTTTAATGTAATAAAAGAAGGCGAAATAGTTAAAGGGAAAGTAGTTGCTATTTCAGGTAACGATGTATTAATTGATATAGGTTTCAAATCTGATGGAAGAGTATTGATTGATGAGTTTCCGGATTCAGAGAATATAAAAATAGGTGATGAGCTAGAAGTTTATGTTGAGAAGATTGAGGATAAGGAAGGACAGCTTGTTCTTTCAAGAAAACGTGCCGATATTATAAGAAACTGGGAGAAAATTACCGAGGCTAAGGAAAATGACAGTATCATTAAAGGGAAAATCATGAGAAGGATCAAGGGTGGATTTGTTGTTGACTTGGGCGGAATAAGTGCATTTCTTCCGGGTTCCCAGATAGATACGAAACCAATAAGAGACTATGATATGTATGTCGGACAGGAAATGGATTTCAAGATCCTTAAAATTAATCATCCAAATGAGAACATTATAGTTTCTCACAAAGTGATTATAGAAGAATCCATGGCTGAGCAGAGGGAAAAACTTCTTGCTACACTTGAAGAGGGTCAGGTGCTTAAGGCAACTGTCAAGGCAATAACTGATTTCGGGGTTTTTGTAGATCTCGGAGGTGTTGACGGGCTTATACACATTACAGACCTGTCCTGGGGCAGGATAAATCATCCGTCTGATGTTGTGGAACTAGATCAGGAAATTGATGTCAAGGTTCTTGAATATGACAGAGAGAAAAAGAGAGTAACACTTGGGTTAAAGCAACTTCAGCCTCATCCGTGGGATAATATTGAGGAAAGACTTAAGATTGGAGAAAAAGTTACTGGCAAGGTTGTGTCAATTACCGAATACGGAGCTTTTATAGAAATTGACAAAGGAATAGAAGGTCTGATACATATCTCGGAAATGTCATGGACTCAGCATATAACTAATCCTACACAAGTTGTTACAATGGGTCAGATTGTTGACGCTGTTGTATTAAGTATGGATAAGCAGGAAAAGAAACTCTCACTTGGTATAAAACAGCTCACTCCCAATCCCTGGCAGTCGCTGCTTGATAAATTTCCTGTTGGTTCCAGACATAAAGGCAAGGTTTGTAACATTACAAACTTCGGGGTTTTTGTCGAACTTGAGGAAGGAGTTGACGGACTTGTTCACATTTCAGATCTATCATGGACAAAAAAGATTTTCAATATAGAAGACTTTGTAAAATTAGGCGATGAAATGGAAGTTGTAATATTAGGGATAGACATTGAAAATCAAAGGATTAAGCTTGGGCATAAGCAGCTTACAGAAAATCCATGGGATTCCATGGAGGAGAAGTTTAAACCGGGTACGGAATTTTCCTGCAAGATTATAAAGGCTATTGATAAGGGGCTTATAGTTGAACTGCCGGATAATGTTGACGGTTTTGTTCCGGCGTCGCAACTATCGGTTTCCCCTGTGAAAAATTTCGCAGAGGTTTTCAAGCAAGGCGAGGAAATAAATGCAGAAGTTATAGAGTTTGATAAGGAATCTAAGAAAATCGTTCTTTCTGTTCTTGAATATCTCAAAGACAAGACAAATGAGGATCTTAATCAGTATTTAAGAAAATTTAATCTTAAAAAATTTACTCTTGAAGACATTTTAAGCAGGTCTAAATCTGCTGATAGCAAAGATGAGGAATTTAAAATAGATGATATACTGGAAGACAGGAATAAATCAAGAGCAGAAAAACAAGTCTCTGAACAGAATGCTGATGATATGAAAGATAAATCTGGTGAAGAATCTGAAAATTAATTTATAATCACCTTTGTTTTTAAAAGCATTCTGTAAAATCAGAATGCTTTTTTTTTAAGAATATGGAAAGAGAGAAATTAAAAGATGTATTATTAAAGGCAGCAGTTGAGGCAGCTGAAGTGCTTAGGGAATATTATGGCAGGGATTTCAAAATCGGCAGAAAAAAAAGTTATAATGATCTTGTAACAGAAGCAGATTATCAGTCTGAAAAAAAGATAACTGAAATTATCAGCAATAATTTTCCTTCACACAATATACTTGGAGAAGAAGGGGGTAACCGTAATTTAGAATCAGATTTCCTCTGGATTATAGATCCTCTTGACGGTACAGTAAATTTTGCCCATGGTATTCAGCTTTTCTGTGTCTCAATAGCTCTTGAATTCAGGCGGGAAATAATAATGGGTGTTGTATATTCTCCTTTGACCAATGAATTGTTCTTCGCCGAAAAAGGCAAAGGTGCTTTTCTGAATGATGTGCCCATTAAAGTTTCAAAAACCGAAAGTCTTAAGGATGCATTGCTGGTTACAGGTTTCCCATACGGTGCAAAGGATAACATAGGAAACTGTATAGACCATTTTGTTAATTTCGTTAAGCTGGGACTTCCTATACGAAGGCTTGGTTCTGCTGCTATGGATATATGCTATCTTGCCTGTGGCAGGTTTGACGGGTTCTGGGAGGTAAACCTTAATCCATGGGATGTGGCTGCTTCGGTTCTTATTGCATCAGAAGCCGGAGGGAAAGTAACTGATTTTACAGGTAGAGAGTTTTCAATCTACGATAAGGAGATTCTTGTTACAAACGGAAGAAGGATTCATGATGAGATGATTGAAGTTCTGTCTATGAGATAAATAGAGATAAATAATATAAACTTTTCCGATATTTAATACAAAATAACCTTATCTAGCAGGTAAGATTTTTAAATTGTTTTTATAAACTTTTACAGATAATTTTGCTTCCTTAAATTTTACAAGTTATGACATTTACCCGTATTGTTTTTTTTCTGACATTTTTACTAGCTTTTATAAGTTATGAGGTAAATTGTCAGTTCCTGCCAAGTTTCGGAATAGCCGGAGGTCCGAAATTCGGATGGAATTTCAACATAACCAAGGACCTGAATGCATTAATTAAAAACGGTGACTTTCCCGAAACATCAGATAAAGGTTTTTTTCAAATGGGTGGAGGTGGTTTCATTGATTTACCTGTTAAAAAACATTTTATAAGGGTTGGGGGTTTCGGAAACGGCTTCTCAACTCATCTGACAAAAAAAATTAATGACACTCTTACCAAGGCAACTAATTATTCGATGGGAGAGGGAGGAATAGGAATTGAATACATAATACCTGCAACTAAATTTCTGGATTTAAGTTTTGGTACTTTAATTTCGACCGGGCGTCTTAAACTTGAACTTTATAATTACAGTTCAGATGAAGTAAGCTGGGAGAATGTTTTCGGGGAAATTTCATCAAACATCGAGTCTGGGAATTTATCCAGAATATTCAGGTCCAGGTTTTATTCCTTCAGCCCTCAGCTTGGTATCGGTTTAATGTTGAGAAAATATATGTATCTTAAAATTGATTTCGGATATCAGTTCTCAATTCATAATACCTGGACGGTTGATAATGAGGTGAGAGTCAGAAACTTTCCTGAAAAAATTAAAGCTACAGGACCTTTCATAAACGCCGGACTGAATTTCGGTTTATTTATAAGATAATAATTAATCTGTTTTGAAAAACATATTAGTTACAGGTGGAGCTGGTTTCATAGGAACAAATTTTGTTTATCATATGAGTTCCAGAGGTTATTCGGTTACCGTGCTGGATAAACTTACCTATGCCGGCGGGAGAGATAATCTTGAGCAGATATTAGATAAGATAAATTTTATCAAAGGTGACATTTGTGATGATCAACTTGTTCAGTATTCACTGAAGGGTATAGATGCAGTGGTTCACCTTGCCGCTGAGAGTCATAACACTCGCAGTGAAACAGAGCCAGAGTTATTTTATAAAACCAATGTTGAGGGCACAAAAGTAATGCTTGAGGAGTCTTTCCGTGCTGGCGTAAAAAAATTTATTCATAT
>JAOADS010000130.1 GCA_026417195.1 Ignavibacteria bacterium
TCATCTCTTACAGAAGAAATTGCTTTAGCCTCATTCATATATATCTCATTCTGTGTATTAATTATTTGATTTTTTAACTAATTATTATTATAATTGTAGTATACTTTTGGTTTTGGGAAAAGGGTTACTCTATCGGATGATAATATAATTCATCCGATAGATTCTTTTTATTTCAAATGGAAAAAGAGAAAATAACACTTCTTATAGTTTCAGATGACAACTCGCCAGTAAAATCTTTTAATATAAGCAAGTCATTATTTACTAATTATAAAAAATATATTACTCTTGCTTCAGTATTTTTAGCATTCTTTATTTTTTCATTCGTAGTAGTTTTTTTATACGGTTTGAATGCCTATAATGATAGAAACAGACTAAACAGCGAAGTATTGTTACTCAATTCCCAGATCAGACATTATGACAGCCTTTCTCTATCAAAAAAATTAAATTCAATTGATATTAATCTTTCAATGATTAATTCTTATCTGAATGAAAGGGGGCTTCTGGAAATAAGTCATTCTGGGGGAGAACAGTCTGCACATAAACAAGTTAATCTCATTGATAAAATTGATTACTTTGAAAAGAAATCGGTAGTATTTTATTCAACTATCAGGGAGTTACCGCTTGGTTTACCTCATTATGGAAAAGTTACCTCAGATTATGGATATCGCAGAAATCCCTTTGGTGGCTACGGTGGGGAATTTCACCCCGGTGTGGATTTCAAAGGGGAAATAGGTGAACCTGTAACTGCTACCGGAGATGGTATTGTTATAAAATCTGAATGGTATGGTGGTTATGGTAACTGCGTGATTATAAAGCATAACAGCGGTTATGAATCTTTATATGGTCATATGTCGAAGCTTAATGCCGTTACAGGACAGGAAGTTAAAGCAGGTGATTTAATAGGTTATATAGGATCTACAGGCCGTTCAACAGGTCCTCATTTACATTACGAAATCCGAAAAAACGGAATGGATATTGATCCGACTCCGTTTTTGACACTTCATAAATAAAAAAGGAGGAAAAATGTTTGGTAATAAAGAAAAGTCAAAAGATGTAGATAATCCTGTAATGTCTCACAAATCTGCTACATCTAAAGATATTAAAACTCTTATAGGTGAGGGTTGCAAAATAGAGGGAAACTTCTTCATCCCTACAGCTACCCGTATAGACGGAACTATAAAAGGTGATCTGACTGGCGACAGCGGTATAGTTATTGGTAATTCAGGTAAAGTTGAAGGAAATATCTGTTCTCCTGAAATTATAGTTTATGGGAACGTAACAGGTAATATTGAAACTAACAGGATAGAGCTGAAAAGGGGTGCTATAGTTACAGGTGATATAAAAACCAATGACCTGATAACTGAAGCAGGTGCTGTATTCAACGGTAAATGCATAATGAAATCTGAAGCTGACAACGTTACTGAGCTTAAATCAAGTGAGTCTGAATTAGGTTCGGTAAAAATAAAATCAGTTATCAGTTAATAGCTTATTTGTATATTTAGTTTTAAACAACCGTCTTTAATCTTAGTTGAAGACGGTTTTTTAATTGAATTCAGATTAATATTGTAAATTAAATTTAAATTAATTGATGTTTTCAAAACTTAAAAAACATTTAGAACTCGAATTACAATCTATCAGAGAAGCAGGTCTATACAAAAACGAAAGGATTATTACATCCGAACAGGGACCTGAAATAACCATATACGGAGGTAAAAAAGTCCTGAATTTCTGTGCAAACAATTATCTTGGGCTTTCTTCCCATCCTGAGGTTATCAAAGCTGCTAAAGAAACACTTGATACTCATGGTTACGGAATGTCATCAGTAAGGTTTATATGTGGGACTCAGGACATTCACAAAACACTTGAGAGAAAAATAGCTGAATTTCATCATACAGAAGACACAATACTTTACGCAGCTTGTTTCGATGCAAATGGTGGTGTTTTTGAGCCATTGTTCGGAGAAAATGATGCCATAATATCAGATGAGCTTAATCATGCAAGCATAATAGATGGGGTAAGGCTTTGTAAGGCAAAGAGATACAGGTATAAAAATAATGACATGAATGATTTAAGAGCCCAGCTTGAACAGGCAGTTAAAGACGGAGCTAATCAGAAAATTATTGTTACTGATGGTGTGTTTTCTATGGACGGATATATAGCAAAATTAGATGAGATAGTTAAAATAGCTGATGAATTTGAAGCTTTAACTATGGTTGATGAATGTCATGCAGCCGGTTTTCTGGGAAAAACAGGCAGAGGCTCAGCAGAGTATTGTGGAGTTTTAGGGGAAATAGATATAATAACAGGTACTCTGGGAAAAGCATTAGGTGGTGCAATGGGAGGTTATACCACCGGCAGGAAGGAAATTATAGAAATGTTAAGGCAGAGATCAAGACCATATCTTTTTTCAAATTCTCTTGCACCTTCAATAGTCGGTGCTTCAATTAAAGTGTTCGATTTACTGTCATCAACTACTGAACTCAGAGATAGGCTGGAAAATAACACTAAATATTTCCGTTCTGCATTAACTGAATTAGGCTTTGATATAAGGGAAGGTAATCATCCTATCATACCTATTATGCTTTACGATGCCAGACTTTCACAGGTTTTTGCAGAAGATTTACTTGAAGAAGGAATATATGTTATAGGATTTTACTATCCTGTTGTTCCGAAAGGATTGGCCAGGATCAGAGTCCAGATATCAGCTTCTCATACAAAAGAACATATGGATAGGGCACTTCAAGCATTCCTTAAGGTTGGTAAAAAAAATAATGTAATATAAAAAATATCAGATATTTTTTGAGATAAGTCAATGCATGATCCTTAAAATATGTTTATTTTGTAAACAAATTTTCAAGGAGGGAAAAATGTATAATCTCGTTTTTATCTTTTCAATATGCATGTTTTTTTTAGCTTGTGATGAAAAGTCCGATGTCTCCAAAAATTATGGAGAAACTCAAAATAAAAATCTGGGGCAATCTAATGTTAAAGATGACGTTTCAGACAAAGATATAGTGAAAATTGCAACATCTTCACCCGACCACACAACACTTGTAAAAGCATTAGTTGCAGCAGAATTAGTAGATGCACTTTCCAATGCGGGACCTTTTACCGTATTTGCACCATCTAATTCAGCGTTTGACAAACTACCAGCTGGTACCCTTGATGATCTTCTGAAACCTGAAAATAAAAATAAACTCAGAGATATCCTGCAACATCATGTGTGTGTTGCTGTTTATACAACTGATATGCTGAGGGATGGTCTGGTTTTGAGTATGGTTGACGGTAACAGCGTTAAAGTTTCAGTAAAGGACAAAACAATATACATTGGTAAAGCCAGAATTTTAAGTTCTGTCAGGGCATCAAACGGAATAGTTCACATCATAGATGAAGTAGTTTTAGCTTCGGATAAGTAATAAAAGAGTAAGATATAGTCTTGTAAATCTTTCTGTTATGCTTTATTTATGAGCATTGAAGTTAAAGAGCTATTCAGTTTATAATTACTTTTTGAAATAATCTGGATTTATCAAAACTTAGATCAGTAACCTTTCTAATGTGGAATTTAAATTTTTATAAATTTTTCTTTTCTTATGCTAAATAACTAACGATTAAGAACTTTTTTCTAATACTTACCCCGGGTCTAATTTTTTAATAATTTATTTTGGATAATATTGATTATTTTCGCTTAGGCAGAAAGCAGAATTGCTTATTTACCGTTACATATTAAAAGCTCACATTGCACCATTCTTCATTTCTTTTTTTCTGGTGGTTTTCGTTTTTACCTTCCAGTTTATTTATAAATACATAGATATTCTTGTCGGAAAAGGTTTGAGCTGGTGGGTAATTACCCAGCTGATTTCACTCAATCTTGCCTGGATGGTTACACTTGCTGTTCCGATGGCTGTACTTGTTTCTACTATTATGGCATTTGGTATGTTAAGTTCTAACAATGAAACAGTTGTCATGATGTCTTCAGGTATCAGCCCGTTAAAATTAATAATTCCTGTGATTTTAGTGTCATCTTTGTTATGTTACGGACTTATTTTTTTTAATAATAAAGTATTGCCTGAAGCAAATTACCGTACAAAAGTTTTATTTACCGATATACAGAGAACCAGACCTGTTTTCATAATTGAACCGGGAAGATTCACTGAAGACATAAACGGTTATAGCCTGCTTGTTAATAAAACTTATCCGAATTCAAATAAAATTGAAGGTATATTTATTATAGATAATTCAAGCCCGGTTTTCTTTAATACAGTAACAGCTGACAGCGGAACGATAAATTTTTCTTCTGACAATTCGAAGATGATAATTGACCTTTACAACGGACAGATACATCAGATGTCCCGAAAAAATTATTCAGGTGATTACAGGAAAATTGATTTCAGTTATCATATTGTTTCTGTAGATGCAGGTGGTTTTAAATTTACACGTTCAGATGAATCTGCATTTTCAAGAGGTGACAGGGAACTTAGTGCTGATTCTATGAGAAAAATAATTTCCGCTATCAGGAAGACTGAGGAAGATGATATCCGGAATACAATACTTCTTGCTCAGCAACTTGCGGTTGATTTTCATAAATTATTTTATGAGCTGTCCAATACAGACTCACTATCAACTGAAAAAGATACTATTCAGATTCAGGCTCTTGTTAATCGCTTTAAAAGCCTCAAAAACAAAATATATAGTTTACCTGCTTTTCAACAGTCCACTCACAGACAAATAAACATGTATCTTGTAGAAATTTACAAGAAATATTCTATACCGTTTGCATGTATTGTGTTTGTGTTAATAGGGGCACCACTTGGCATTATCACGAAAAGAGGAGGCTTTGGACTGGCATCAGGCATAAGTTTCGGTTTTTTTCTGCTATACTGGATCTGTTTAATAGGTGGTGAGAAACTTGCTGACAGGGAGATTATCAATCCTTTGTTAAGTATGTGGTCAGCTAATGTTATATTAGGATTTATAGGGTTGTATCTAATTTTCAGAAATAATATTAACTTTGCCATACATAAGTTGAAGAAATGAAGTCAAGTCCCGGGCAACAATCTCTTGCCCAACCCCGTCAGGTTCGAGAGAAAGCAGCGGTAAGCATTTGATTGTGTGATCCGGGTAACTTGACTTTTTTATATATTTTTCAAATTGACTAAAATTAAAACATTAATATCCGGTTTAGGAGGTATAGCCCAGATTGCTCACATTCCATTTTTATCCAGATCAGATAAAACGGAAATTGTTGCAGTTTGCGATATTGATAAATCTAAGGCGAGAACCATAGCGCATAAATATAATATAAAAAATTATTTCACTGATTATGAACAGATGCTTTCTGAAACAAAGGCAGATTGCATCATCATAACTACTCCTACCTATCTTCACAAACAGCAGGCGATAAAAGCTCTCGCAAAGGGTCTGAACGTATTAGTAGAAAAACCCTTAGCGTTGAACTATGATGAGGCTGCAGCAATAAACCGTGCTGTGAAAAAAAGTGGCAAGAGACTCATGGTAGGTATGAACAACCGTTTCCGTCCGGATATCATGATGCAGGAAAGTTTCATTTCAGCCGGGGAATTAGGTGAGATTTTTTATGTAAAAACCGGTTTTCTGAAAAAAAGAAGCACAGAACAAAACTGGTCAGTAAGAAAGTCAGAGTCCGGCGGAGGAGTTTTTATGGATCTTGGAATTGTAATGCTTGACATTGTTCTGTGGCTATTGAAATTTCCCAAAATCAGAAGTGTGAGTGCAGTGAATTATTATCATAATTTTAAAGAAGTTGAAGATTCTTCGTTTGTTATGTTGAGATTTGCTAATAACGCTACAGTTACCATAGAAACAAGCTGGACATTACACAGGGAAGACGATCTTTTTTACTGTAATGTATATGGAAAGGAAGGCAGTTCTTCAATTAACCCTCTGAGAATTTATAAAAAAATGCATGGTACTCTCGTAAACGTAACTCCTATGAAAATTGAAAAACCAGCTAATATTTTCAAAAGAACGTATGAATATGAACTTGAACATTTTATGAACTGTATAAACAGCGGAAGTGAAAATGTCTCAACATCAAGAGAAGCTCTGGATAGAATGAAAATTGTTGATGCAATATACAAATCAGCCCGGTTGGGTAAAGAGATAAATTTTAAATGAATATAAGTAAACTCGGAATAGTTGGTTCAGGTAC
>JAOADS010000131.1 GCA_026417195.1 Ignavibacteria bacterium
AGAGGTATAATAGTCGGAGAAAATACTTTCGGGAAAGGGCTGGTACAGAGACAATATGAACTGTCAGACGGTTCAGAGATAAGAGTTACAACATCAAGATACTACACCCCTTCCGGCAGGTTAATACAGAAACCATATGAAGGATCTGAATATAAAAAGATGTTGCTGAATCCGGAAGAAGGTGACAATCTGTATCATACAAAAGATAAAGGAGACACTTCAAGACCGGAGTTCAGGACTATGGGGGGAAGGACTGTTTACGGAGGTGGTGGTATAACTCCGGATTATATTGTGAAAATGGATACATTAACTCAGTATTCGGTTCAGTTACGCAGGCTTAATCTCTTTCTTGAGTACGCAAATTCATATTATGGCTTGAATAAGGATAATCTAAAGGCTTCTTATTCGGATTTTCTTAAATTCAGGGATAACTTCACGGTTACTCAGTCAATGCTAGACGATTTCAGAAAACTCGCAGATTCCAAAGGTGTTGAATTCAGGTACTCAGACTGGGAAAGGGATCTTGATTTTATAAAGACCAGTATTAAATCAATAATCGGAAGAGATATCTGGGGCAATAACGGAAGCATGGCAGTCTGGCTTGCTAATGATAAACAGTTTGAAAAAGCAATGCAGCTTTTCCCTGAAGCTGAAAAAATGGCTCAGCTGAGATAATTTATTTCATGAAATATAAGTCATTAATATTTTCAGTCCAGCTTGTTTTATTTACAGGCTGGACTTTTTCTCAGATATCGGTTTTTCAGGACGGAGAAGAGCTGTTCTATGAAGTTTATTATTCATTTGTTAACATTGGCTGGTCAAAGTTTTATACTGAAAGAGTTACAGGTAAAAGTAATTTTTTCAAGACATATGCCAAGCTTAAATCTAATGAATCAATTCCCTTTGTTGATGTAAATTATGAATTCATTAGTGAGATTGAAGTTTCAGGTAATCAGATAAAGCCTCACAGGTTCATATCATATGAGTTTAAAGATAAAAAGAAAAGTACCTTGGAATGTATATTTAAGTATGATTCCGGATATGTAAAGGTTTCGAAGACCGGATTTGACGGAAAAGAAGAGATAAATAAAATTATCTATGTAAATAAAATATATCAGGACGGACTTTCAATTCTTTACTACGCTAGATTTTTTTCTCTTAATGACGCAAGTGAATATATTCCCGTATTGATGCATGACGATACTGCGAGAATGCTGATAAAAGCTGATACAAAGAAACGAAGAGTATCAATAAACGATTATAAGAATGATATATCTTCTGTATTCATAGAAGGCTTTGCATATTTTACTGCGGTTTATGGTTTAACAGGAGAATTTTCAGGATGGTTCTCAAATGATGAGGCTCGGGTACCTCTGAAAGCTAAATTAGAGGTGAAAATAGGCACTGTGACATTAGAACTTAAATCCTGGAAAAGGAAAAACTGGAATCCCCCAGATTATTAACTCTGATGATTTTACCTTACCAAAATAAGTTTCCCAAAATTCATGAATCAGTTTTAGTGGCTGAGGGAGCTTATATTATAGGAGATGTTGAAATAGGTCGTGATTCCAGTATCTGGTTCAATACCGTTATAAGGGGTGATGTGAATTTCATCAGGATTGGTGAAAGAACCAATATACAGGATCTTACTATGGTTCATGTTACATATAAGAAATTTCCCACATTCATTGGTAATGATGTTTCAATAGGCCACAGTGCAGTCATTCACGGATGCAGAATTGAGGATTACGTCCTGATAGGGATCGGAGCTAAAATATTGGATGATGCCTTGGTTAAGTCATACTCTCTTGTAGCTGCGGGTTCGGTTGTAAAGGAAAAGTTTGTAGTGCCTGAGGCTACACTTGTGGCAGGTGTTCCGGCTAAAGTTATAAGGGATCTTAAGCCGGAAGAAATTGATAGAATAAAGCAGAATGCAAAAAACTATATTTTCTATTGCGAGCAGTACAGGCAATTTAACAAAGGTTCCGGGTTTCAGAAAATCAGCTAAAATTTAACGATTTTTCAAGCCTACCTGATTTTTCATAAATCCACACTTGACAAATAATAAAATTATTTATAATTTAAGTGTCGTAAAATAAGAAGTTTGAGCTTTTTTTTAATGTTAAGCTTTAATTTTTATAAATTTAGATATTGAATTTAGCTTAGAAAAAGTTCTGAAGATTTGAAAGATATTAACATCAATGTATTCAACCATAATAAACTATCAAGGTTACCGCTAACGCATACTAAGGTTAAATATATAATTAAATATGTACTTAATCGTGAAAAGTGTCATCTAGACGAAGTTTCTCTAAACTTTATTTCAGACAGGGAAATAAGAAAAATTAATCATAATTACCTAAATCATGATTATCCCACTGATATATTAACTTTCCACTATAGACCTTTTCATGGTGTAACCGAGGCTGAAATTTACATATCACCACCGACTGTCAGGCAGAATTCAAAATATTTTAAGGTTAGTTTTAAGAATGAACTGATGAGAGTAATAATTCACGGCTGTTTGCATCTTGCAGGTTACAAAGATCAGACACTCGCTGAAAAGGAACTAATGAGAGAAAAGGAAAATTATTATCTTGGAAAACTAAATTTTAAAAATTAGATGATACATCCTAAAATAATTGATTTAATTGTTTATTTTATCACAGAACTGAAAACAAGTAAGGGAATATCTGATGAAATTTTGATTCCTTTAGCTGAATCGGGTTATTCTCAAAACGATATAAATATTGCATTAGAATGGGTTTTTACACACGCAACTGATAAAAACACAAAGGGAAACAATACTTTTTCATCAAAGAGGTTCCTGAGTAAAAATGAGGAACGTGTAATTTCTCCGGAGGCTTTCGGATTACTGATGAGATTACATGAGCTCGGTATTTTGACTCATGCTGATGTTAATCTCATACTTGATACAATAATGCTTTCAGAAGCTCCTCAAAAGGTAGAACTTGATGACCTGAAGTTAATTGTATCTGCTTTTTTGATGAAAGGGAGAAGACTCCATAGCAATTTTACAGAATTAATGATAATTAACTGAATCAGTTATATGGCTAAATTAAAAGTGAAGAATAATAGAGAAAAGAAAAACAAATCCCTGTCAGGTACATCAGAAAACGGCAAGTCTGAATTCAACAAAGGATTTCTTGTTATAGTTGAATCTCCTTCAAAAGCTAAAACCATAAATAAATATCTTGGTAAAACCTATAAGGTTATTGCTTCAGTAGGTCATATAAAAAATTTACCTAAAAGTAAAATAAGTATAGACTTTGATAATGATTACAAAATGACTTATGAAATTATTCCAGGTAAGGAGAAAGTTATATCAGAACTTAAATCTCATTCCTCTTCATATGATAAAATATATATAGCTACAGATCCGGACAGAGAGGGTGAAGCGATTGCATATGATATTGCTGAGGAAATTAAAAAAGTTAATCCCAATATCTACAGGGTACTTTTCAATGAAATTACAAAAAAAGGTATTGAGGACGGGATCAATAATCCATTACGCATTAATGAAAAACTGGTTTATTCACAGCAGGCAAGGAGAGCTCTTGACAGGATAGTCGGATATAAAGTGAGTCCTTTCCTTTGGAAGGTAATATTTTACGGACTTTCAGCAGGCAGGGTTCAGTCTGTAGCCCTGAGGCTCATATGCGAAAGAGAAGAGGAGATCAGAAACTTTGTTCCGACGGAATACTGGAGTGTGTTGGCTGATTTCAGGGATACAGAAAAAAATAAGGTATTTGAGTCAAAACTTATTTCAAAGAATAATATTCAGTTTAAATTCAACGGCGAAGACCCCAGGATTAAAGACGAACATGAAGCTAATTCAATATCCGATGATCTGAAAACCAAGAGTTTCAGGGTCAGTGACATTATAAGGAAGGAGGTAAGACGTAATCCTTATGCTCCGTTCACAACTTCATCAATGCAGCAGGATGCATCCGTGAGACTCAGATTTGCTCCTAAAAGAACTATGATGATTGCACAGAAGTTATATGAGGGAGTAAATATAGATGAAGGACTGACTGGTCTTATAACATATATGAGAACTGACTCAACAAGAGTAAGTGATGATGCAATAAAGGAAACGAGAAACTATATATTAGAAAATTACGGTACAGAATTTTTACCTGAACAACCAAGAGTATTCAGTAAGAAAAATATTAATGCTCAGGACGCACATGAGGCGATACGGCCTACATCTGTAGAGAGAACTCCTGAGAAAATCAGAAAATATCTCACCGATGAACAGTTTAAGCTTTATGAACTAATATGGAAACGTTTCGTAGCCAGTCAGATGGAAAGTTCAATTTCAGATCAGATCACACTTTTAATTGACTCCATAGATGACGGAGGAAATAGTTACCAGTTCAGGACAACAGTTTCTAATTTAAAATTTAAAGGCTTTCTTGCTGTTTATGAAGACAGTACCGAGGATAAGGAAGAAAGCGAAGAGGAATTCCCTATCCCTGAAGAAATTGAAATAGGAGACACTCTTGATTTACAAGAAGTTTTCACAAAACAACATTTCACTTCTCCGCCACCAAGATACACAGAAAGTAGTTTGATTAAACAATTAGATAATCTCGGAATAGGAAGACCTTCAACTTATGCGTTGATTGTATCTACTATTATTAACAGAACCTATGTGGAACTTAAGGACAGGAAGCTCTATGCAACAGAACTTGGAGAGACCGTAAACAGACTCCTTACAAAATATTTCTCCGATATTGTCAACGTGAAGTTTACTGCTGAAATGGAAGAAGAGCTTGATAAGATTGCCGAGGGAAAACTAACCTACAAACAGGTATTGGATGATTTTTATATTCCATTCAGCAAGGATCTTGATATTCTGGAATCTAAAACTAAGGAAATAAAGCAGTCACTTACTGAAGCTACAGATATTGATTGTGAGATGTGCGGGAAAAAGATGATTATTAAATGGGGACGAAACGGCAGGTTCCTTTCCTGTACAGGCTATCCCAAATGTAAAAATTCAAAACCACTTCCCAGTGAGGAAGAACAGCATCAGGAAATTGCTGAAGGTAAGTTCTGTTCTGAATGCGGAGCTCAGATGTTGGTAAAATCAAGCAAATACGGGAAGTTCCTCGGATGTTCCAGATATCCCGAATGCAAAAATATTCAGCCGATTACTTTGGGTATTAAATGTCCCAAATGCTCAGAAGGAGAAATACTTGAAAGGAAATCTTCGAAATCAAGAAAAGTATTCTATGGATGTACAAGATATCCGGATTGTGATTTCATTTCAAATTATAAGCCAGTATCACAGAGTTGTGAAATTTGTTCCAATAGTTACATGTTAAGCAAGTATTCCAAGAAAAAAGGAGAATATCTTGAATGTCCTTCATGTAAACATCAGGTAATTTTAGTAAAGGAAAGTTCGGAGGTTACTGCAAACTGAAGTGAAAAGAAGAAATTTTTTGAAATGTTGCTCATATGCAATTCCCTCAGCGTTAATATTCAATAATAATATTTCTATTCCGAAAACAGGAAGTAAAAAAGGTTTCATCTATGAAGATGATTATATAAAAAAAATAGCAGACACAGTAATCCGCGCTGCTAATTCCCTTGGTGCTACCTATACAGATTTCAGACTCACTTATTTCCTTTCCCAGAACGTTTCAACCAGAGAACAAACTGTCCAGTCAATCAGTGAAAATGAAAATTTAGGGTTTTCGGTCAGGGTTATAATAGATGAGACCTGGGGTTTTGCTGCAAGCAGTACATTTACTGAAAATGAAGCGGTAAGGATTACAAAAATTGCATGTGAACTTGCTAAAGCCGGAAAAACTGTTAACAAAAATCCGGTTATCCTTTCACCTAATCCAATATACAATGACTACTGGAAAACTCCCATTCAGAAAAGCTCATTTGATGTTCCTGTCAATGAAAAAGTTGAATTCCTGCTTGAAATTAACCGCAGGGCTAAAGAACTGGGCAGCAGTTATTGTTCTTCATTCATCTGGTCTGTAAATGAAAAGAAGCATTTCATTTCTTCTGAAGGTTCATATATCAGACAGGATATACACAGAATTTGGCCCAGCTTTGAAGTGACAGTCGTTGACCGTGAAACCGGTGACTTTCAGTCTCTTGATTCAAGCACAGAGCCGATGGGTATGGG
>JAOADS010000132.1 GCA_026417195.1 Ignavibacteria bacterium
TACCTTCGAAGTCAAGGTATTGTATTGGATGATCTTCTGTCTGGACTGCAAGCCTCTTTATTCCCGGATATGGTGGCATACCTTTGGGAACTGCCCATGATTTCAGAACCCCGTCTCTTTCCAGACGTAAATCATAATGCAGTCTTGAAGCGTGATGTCTGTGAATCACAAACAGACTGTTTTTACCTTCTATTAATTTAGCCGGGGGCTCAGAAGTCTTGTCAAAGTCACGTTTTCTTTTATATAATTCAAGTTGTTCAGGTGTTTTATGTTTTTTACTTTCCGGCAATGTTTTTCTTGATGTATGAGGTTTCCTTTTCGTATGTAGTTCAGCTGCATATGCTCCCATTGCCTCCCAACTGTCTCCCTGAGATTTTACAATTTCCGGAACATTTCTGATATTAAACTCGTGTGGGTCTTTAAGATTTTCAAGTGTTGTCCAGTCAAGTGGCATTGAAACAGGTGCTCCGTCTTTTCCTCTCAGACTATAGGGACATATGATTGACTGAGAGTTTCTGATGCGGTAAATATCTATGAGAATCCTTCCTTTACGGGCGTCTTTCCTGATGTTTAAAGTAACAAGTTTCTGATTAGCTGCCACAAAAGGTTTTGCAACTGAATCTGCTGCTTCAAATACAGTATGGAAATCATGCTCTGCTTCAAGCGGACATAATATATGAACTCCTCTGCCACCGGTTGTTTTAACAAACGGATGATATCCGAATTTTTCAATGTGGGTTTTAAGTTTCAAAGCTACTTCAACTATGCCGCTGAAAGGATATCTATCCGGGGGATCAAGATCAAAAACCATGTAATCCGGTTTATCGTAGTTAGGTTTTTTTGAATGCATCTGGTGAAGTTCAAGGCAGGCAAGGTTTGCAAGCCATATCAGAGTTGCATCTTCAGTTGCAATTATGTAATCTTTCTTTTCCTCTGTTCCGAGGGTAGTGTATTCAATCCACTGCGGTGCCCAGTCTGGTCTGTTTTTCTGGAAGAATGTTTCTCCTCTGATGCCGTCTGGGTATCTGACAAGAGAAAGCGGTCTTCCTTTGATGTGGTTAAGCATTAAAGGTGCTATTTTGAGATAGTATTCAATAACCTGAGCTTTTATTATTCCGTCTGACGGATAGAGTATTTTTTTCAGATTTGAAAGCTCAATGATCCTTTTACCGACCCTGACCCTCTGTAAGTCCTTTGCCATAATGCAATATTGTATTTTGAGTAAAGTTTTTCAAGTTAGGAATGGGGAGGGTCAGATTGGAATTGTTGCCTGAACATAATCAGTCATTATGACAAAAATCATATTTCTGGTTGATTCAGGTCATATGGTGATGATTATGAAAAATTTAAGTTTGTGAGCCTGAAATGACGGAAATATACCTAAAGGAAGAACGGAAGTCTCTAAAAACCGTCAAAAACTGTTATCATTGCGGTGAGACGTGCGGAGAGGATATAATGTATGACGGGAAGGATTTTTGTTGCATTGGTTGTCTTTCTGTCTATAAAATCCTGTATGAAAATAACCTTTGCGAATATTATAATATTGAGGAAAATCCGGGTGTATCTTTCAAAAACTCAGGTGAGAATTATGATGAATACAGCTGGCTTGATGATGATTCTGTAAAAGAAAAAATTCTTACTTACAGTGACGATAAAATCCAAATTGCAGTTTTCTTTATTCCCTCGATTCACTGTTCTTCCTGTATCTGGCTTCTTGAAAATCTTCAAAAGCTTCAAAACGGAATAATCAGCTCCGAAGTAAATTTCCTTTCAAAAACAGCAGAGATAAGATTTTCTACGGACCTGAGACTCAGCGAGGTTGTCAGTTTGATTTCCAGACTGGGTTACAGACCGGAAATTACACTTGAAAGTACGGAAGTACCTTATGTAAAGAAGAAAGACAGGAGTATTTATTACAGAATAGGAGTAGCCGGATTTTGTTTCAGTAATATAATGATTCTCAGTTTTCCCGAGTATCTGTCTCTCAGCACAGAACTTGACAGAGATTACCGTAACCTTTTCGGTCTGCTGAATATAGTTCTGGCTATACCTGTATTTTTTTATTCAGCATATCCTTATTTCAGTTCAGCATTAAGCGGATTAAGGGCACGTTCACTTAACATAGACTTTCCTATTTCATTGGGACTTTTTGTTTTGTTTTTCAGGAGCGTCTATGAGATTTCCACAGGTACCGGTGCAGGTTTTATGGATTCGCTCAGTGGTCTGGTCTTCTTTCTTCTTATAGGCAGAATATTCCAGCAGAAAACTTATGACAGTCTGAATTTTGAAAGAACATATAAATCGTTTTTCCCCTTGAGTGTAGCTGTCATAGAAAACGATGATGAAATAAGAATTCCGGTCAATAAACTCAGAACGGGTGACAGAATCGTAATAAGACATAATGAAATTGTACCTGCAGATTCAATTTTATTCGGAGGTGATGCAAGGATAGATTACAGTTTCGTAACCGGTGAGTCTTTACCTGTTTCAAAATCAGCGGGTGAAATCATTTATGCAGGAGGAAGACAGACAGGCGGTAAGATAGAGCTGGAAGTTATAAGACCAGTCAATCAGAGTTATCTGACATCACTCTGGAATAAGGAGTCTTTCAGGAAATCAGGTGAGGAAAGATTTAATTCTTTTGTAAACGTTGTCGGAAAGTATTTTACTTTTGTTATTTTAATAATTTCATCGGCAGCTTTCCTTTACTGGTATATTTATTACAACGATATCAGGACTGCTATTAATGCCTTCACTGCAGTTCTGATAATTGCATGCCCGTGTGGGATAGCCTTAACAAGTCCGTTTGCTCTGGGAAATGTACTCAGAATACTTGGACGCAAGGGATTTTATATAAAAAGTGCCGGTGTAATAGAAAGAATGTCAGTAGCTGATACTATTGTTTTTGATAAAACAGGTACAATTACAAAAAACGGTGATTCAGAAATTTCATTTTCAGGTGATTCTCTGAGCGATTACGAGAAAAAACTTATAAAGAGTCTTGCTATTAACAGTTCCCATCCGTTAAGCAGGATCATTGCAAACTTCTTAGGGGATAAAAGAGATGTATTTGATACCTTTGACTTCAGGGAATATTCAGGTATGGGTTCGCGGGGAATAGTCGAAGGTCATGAGATAAAAATCGGCAGCCTCTCATATGTTACCGGTTCTGCAGATCCTCCGCTTATAGATAAAAGTTATACAAAAACATCTGTCTTTATTTCCATAAACGGCAGTTTCCGCGGAGTTTTCCGGATAAATAACCTTTACAGAGATAATATCAGTGAAGTGATGAATAACTTAAATGAAAGTTATAATATTTTCTTGCTTTCCGGCGATAATGAATCAGAGAAAAATAATCTCAGTATGTATTTCAGAGATGAGAATATATGCTTCAATCAGTCACCTCGTGATAAAGTGGAAAAAATAGAAAGTCTTAAGAATTCAGGAAAGAAGGTTATGATGTTCGGTGATGGTTTGAATGATGCAGCTGCAATGAGAGTTGCTGACGTATCTGTTGCAGTCAGTGACGGTGATTTGAAATTTACCCCGTCAAGCGACGGGATAATGGAAGCTGGTGTTTTCCCTGAATTACACCGTATTATAAAATATTCAAAGAGTGTAAAGAGAATAATATTTGCCGGATTTACGATTTCAGCTTTGTACAACATTATCGGAATCACGATAGCATTTAATTATGTGGTTACGCCTTTAATGGCTGCGATACTGATGCCTCTTGCTTCAATCAGTGCGGTTATGTTTGCAGTTGCTGCAACTTCATTTAAGGCGAGGAGAATGAATTTAATATGAGTGTGATATACATTTTAATATTCTTTAGTTTCATTGTTGCCGGTGGTTTCCTTTTAGCGTTTCTGTGGGCAGTTAAAAGCGGGCAGTATGATGACGGATATACACCATCTGTAAGAATTTTGTTTGAAGATAAAAAAAGAAAAGATACAAAACAGAAGTAATAGAATAAGTATGCACAACTTTGATCCAAGCATAGCTATTCAGGATTATCTCGTATTCGGAGAGTTTGGTGATGTGAATCCGTCTATTACAGATTCCTCTACTTTTACTTTTCTCAGCCCAGAGAAAATGGAAGAATCTTTCTCTCATGAGATTGAAGGCTGTTTCCTTTATTCACGTCATTGGAATCCTATAAATAAATACCTTTCCAATGCTCTTGCACGGATGGAAGATACAGAGTCTGCACAGGTTACAGCATCAGGTATGTCAGCCATAAGTTCCGTTATGCTTCAGTTATGCAGTTCAGGGGATGAGGTTATTTCCGAGAGAACTATTTACGGAGGCACTTATGCACTTTTCAAGAATTTTCTCCCAAAGCTCGGGATAAATGTTAAATTCGCAGACATAAAAAATCTTTCTGAGATAGAAGGCTTAATCACAGATAAAACCAAAATAATTTACGCTGAATCCATAAGTAATCCCTTGCTGGAAGTAACAGATATACCGTCTTTAGGCTGGCTTGCAAAGAAGCATGGCTTAAAACTTGTTATTGATAACACTTTCAGTCCCATGATTATTTCCCCTGCAAGACTTGGAGCTGATATAGTTGTTCACAGCATGACTAAGTTTATAAACGGGACAAGTGATTGTGTAGCGGGATGCATCTGTTCAGATTCTGAATTCGTTCATCAGCTGACAGATGTTAATAGTGGCTCAACCATGCTTCTCGGTGGTGTTCTCGACAGTCTGAGGGCTGCAGGAATATTAAAAAATCTTCATACGCTTCATATAAGGATGAAAAAACACGGTGAAAATGCACTTTATCTTGCAGAAAATCTGGAGGGATTAGGTATAAAAGTATTTTATCCCGGACTAAAGTCATCTGCTTACCATGAACTTATAAATTCACTCATGAACAGGGGTTTTGGATATGGAGGAATGATGACAATAGATGTAGGAAGTTATGATAAGGCATCATCACTTCTTAAGATGATGCAGGATGAGAAAGTAGGATATCTAGCTGTGAGCCTTGGATATTTTAAAACCTTGTTCAGTTCACCTGCTCACAGCACATCTTCTGAAATTCCACAGGAGGAAAGAGAGAAAAGCGGATTAAGTGACGGACTTATCAGATTTTCAGTGGGACTGGACAATAACATTGAAGTTGCATATAACAGAATAAAAAAATGTATGATAAAATTAAAAATCATTTAGTTTATGGAGAAATTTAATTACGACAATCAAATAGTCAGAAACTTTGCTATTGCTACTTTAGTTTGGGGTGTAGTCGGAATGCTTGTAGGTTTGATACTTGCATTTCAGATATACCTGCCGTCGCTGAATTTAGGAATACCTTATGTTACTTTCGGAAGGATAAGGCCCCTTCATACCAACGCTGTGATTTTTGCTTTCGTTGGGAATGCTATGTTCATGGGTGTTTATTATTCACTTCAGAGGCTATGTAAGGCAAGAATGTTCAGTGATACTTTAAGCAAGATACATTTCTGGGGTTGGCAGCTGATTATACTATGTGCAGCCGTAACACTTCCTTTAGGTATTACCACTAGCAAGGAATATGCTGAACTTGAGTGGCCTGTTGATATACTTATCACGATAGTGTGGGTGGTTTTTGCCATCAACATGTTCGGAACCATCATCAGACGCCGGGAGAAGCATATGTATGTTGCTATCTGGTTCTACATAGCGACCGTTGTTACGGTCGCTGTGCTGCACATAGTTAATTCTATTGAAATCCCTGTTACTCTCTTTAAAAGTTATTCAATCTATGCAGGTGTTCAGGATGCTTTGGTGCAGTGGTGGTATGCACATAATGCTGTAGCGTTCTTCCTTACAACACCGTATCTCGGACTAATGTATTACTTCCTGCCTAAGGCAGCTGAGAGACCCGTTTATTCGTACAGGCTTTCAATTGTTCACTTCTGGTCGCTGATTTTTATTTACATTTGGGCCGGTCCCCATCATTTACTCTACACAGCTCTTCCGGACTGGGCTCAGTCACTCGGTACGGGGTTTTCAGTAATGCTAATAGCTCCGTCATGGGGCGGAATGATTAACGGATTGCTTACACTGAGAGGTGCATGGGATAGGGTTCGTGAAAATCCGGTTCTTAAATTTATGGTTGTTGCAGTAACCGCATACGGTATGGCAACTTTTGAAGGTCCCATG
>JAOADS010000133.1 GCA_026417195.1 Ignavibacteria bacterium
GATGCTGTGCTTATTGGGCCAGGTTTATCTCTTAACAGTGAAACAGGTGAACTTGTAATAAATGTTATTATGAACTGCAAAAAGAATGTTATAGCAGATGCTGATGCCCTTACTCATATAGCTGGAAGTGTTGATATATTAAAGAACAGGAATTCCGATTCAGAAATCATCCTTACTCCTCATATTGGTGAGTTTTCAAGACTTACCGGATGCAGTGTTCAGGATATACTTAAGTCAAGATTTCAGGTTGTGAGAGATTTCTGCAAAAATTATAATGTGAATTTAGTTCTTAAATCTGAAACATCAATCTCAGTTCTGAAATCCGGTGAAATATTCATTAATCCAACCGGTTCAGAGTTGCTGGCAACTGCAGGGTCTGGTGATGTGCTTTCAGGTATTATGGTATCACTCCTTGCAATGAGTAAAAATCCCATGACATCTATGATATGTGCGAATTTTATTCACGGACTTGCTGCAGATATTTATTCAGCCAAACATTTTTTGAAGCAGAGTGCCTTGCAGCGTGATATAATTGAGCTTATACCTGATGCAATATCTGCTATACTTAATTGAAATATTTTTTAAAATATCATTTCCCTTTCTTATTCTGGATGCTGATTATATTTATCCAGTCAAGTTTTCCGGCACCTGAATTTTTCCCACCTGTTTTGTTAAGTGCTGACAAGCTTATTCACATTCTGGTATTTGGTCTGCTTGCCCTGCTCTGTTACATATCTCTTGTTCATTTAAGGTCAGTAAAAGTTTTTTCTTTGAAACCTTTACTTTGGACTATTATATTTTGCAGTTTTTACGCAGCAACTGATGAATTCCACCAGTCATTTGTTATTAACCGTTCATCAGAATTCGCAGACTGGCTGGCAGATTTCACCGGAATTATTCTTGCATGTATTTTAATCCGTTATTTCTTAATCAAGAGATTTGATTTATTCCGTCCGTTAAGTTTAAAACACCAATTAACTGTTTAAATTGATTATCTGCGGAAATATGATTATTTTTGAAAATGTTAGTTCTTTAAATGTTTTTTAAAGTTCTTTCTCAGGACAGTAGTTCAAACGCCCGTGTTTGTGAAGTGGTTACCTCACACGGAACCTTCAGAACTCCGGCTTTTATGCCAGTAGGAACTAACGGAACAGTTAAAGCTATTGAACAGAGGGAACTTGAAGAAGCAGGGGCTGAAATAATATTATCAAATACCTATCACCTCTACCTTAGGCCAGGTACAGATGTATTGAGTAAGGCTGGCGGGCTTCACAGGTTTATGAACTGGAACAAGCCGATATTAACAGATAGCGGCGGGTTTCAGATTTTTAGTTTATCGGGCTTGAGAAAAGTAAGTAGTGAAGGTGTTGAATTCCGTTCTCATCATGACGGAACTTTACATAGATTTACCCCTGAGGATGTGATAAAGATTCAGAGAGTCATAGGCTCTGACATAGTGATGGTTCTTGATGAGTGCGTGGAGAATCCTTCAGAACATATGAGGGTAAGAGAGTCAATTAAGCTTACTGCAGATTGGGCTAAGAGAAGTCGTGAGGAATTTGACAGGTCTGATGAAATTTACGGATTTAAGCAATATATATTTGGCATAATTCAGGGATCTGTTTATAAAGACCTGAGAAAAATTTCAGCTGAACAGATATGTGAGATTGGATTTGACGGATATGCTATCGGCGGGCTGGCAGTGGGGGAAGAGAATCCAGTGATGTATGACATTGTGTCATTTACATCGGAATTTATGCCTTGTGATAAACCCCGTTATCTCATGGGTGTCGGGACGCCGGAAGATTTACTGAACTGTATAGAAGCCGGTATTGATATGTTTGATTGTGTTATGCCTACACGTAATGCACGAAACGGGACATTGTTTACATCAAGGGGAAAACTAAGGCTGAGGAATCTTGAAAATAAATTTAATTTTAATTCCCCTGATGAGGAGACCGAAAGTTATGCTAATAATTTTTCAGTTGCCTATTTGAGGCATTTATTTATGTCTAATGAAATACTCGGAGCTCAGCTTGCAACTATTCATAACATCAGTTTTTATCTGAAGCTGATGAGGGATGCAAGAGAAGCAATTTCAGAAAACAGATTTGCAGCGTTTAAAAAAGAGTTCTTGAATAAATATAACAGCAATAATCAGAATTAAAGGATAATAAATTGGAATATTTAATTTTTTTGATACAACAACCTGACGGAACAGCAAGCCTTATAAGTTCGCTGATCCCGTTTCTTCTGATAATACTTGTTTTTTATTTCCTTATTTTAAGGCCACAGCAGAAAAGACAGAAGGAAAGACAGAAACTTCTTGACTCTGTTAAAAAAGGTGATAAAATTATTACAACAAGCGGAATTTACGGAACTGTTGAAGGTGTTGATGGTAATGAGGTACTTGTTAAAATTGCAGATAATGTTAAGGTGAAAATGGAAAAATCTGCTATCGGGAACATACTTGGCCTGACTGATAAGGTTGATGTAAAATAAAGTTTATACTTTTATATTTGTAAGTAATCCAGTGGCTAAAGCCACATTTTTATTTATGGAGAAATCTGAAAAATACAGGTTCAGTTCAATAGAGGATGCAATATCAGACTTCAAAAAGGGCAAACCTGTAATAGTAGTTGATGATGAAGACAGGGAAAATGAGGGGGATCTGATTTATTCAGCGGAGAAGTCAACTCCGGAGCTTGTAAACTTTATGATAAGGCACACAAGCGGAGTTATATGTGTGCCTCTTGAAGAGAGCAGACTGAGGGAGCTTGATTTACAGATGATGACTGAACACAATACAGCACTCCATCAGACTGCTTTTACTGTCAGCGTTGATTACCGCTACGGTACTACAACCGGTATATCAGCTTCTGACAGGAATAAAACGATACTTGCTCTTGCTGACAGAAACTCAAGGGCGGAAGATTTTGCCAGACCTGGACATGTCTTTCCGTTGAAAGCTTATCCGGGAGGAGTTTTGAGGAGAGCCGGCCATACTGAAGCTGCCGTTGACCTTGCCAAACTTGCCGGACATTTTCCGGCTGGTGTGCTTTGCGAGATAATCAGGAAAGACGGAGAAATGGCAAGACTTCCGGAGCTGAGAGAATTTGCATCAAAGCATAGGCTTAAAATTATTACAATCAAAGACCTTATTAACTATAGACTGGAAAGAGAAAATCTGATTGAGAAAATTACAGATGTTAATCTCCCGACTAAATATGGGAATTTCAGATTACATCTTTTCAGAAGTGTAATAGACGGTAAAGAACATCTTGCCCTGGTTAAAGGGAAAATAAGTAGTTCAAAGCCGGTGATTGTAAGGGTTCATTCAGAGTGTCTGACCGGTGATATATTAGGTTCTCTCAGATGTGATTGTCAGGATCAGCTTGTAAAGTCAATGAAGATCATTGAAAATGAAGGTAACGGTGTGCTTCTTTATATGAGACAGGAAGGAAGAGGGATTGGACTTATTAATAAAATTAAAGCATACAGGCTTCAGGATGAAGGTAAAGATACTGTTGAAGCTAATGAAGCTTTAGGTTTCAAGGCAGATCTGAGAGATTACGGGATCGGTGCCCAGATACTCAGATCACTTGGAATCAGGAAGATGGTGTTGCTCACAAATAATCCAAAGAAAGTTGTCGGACTCAAAGGATACGGGCTTGAGATAGTTAAGCGTATCCCTATTGAAATACCAGCAAATCCCGTTAATGAAAAATATTTAAAAACAAAAAGAGACAAACTAGGACACCTGCTCCTTATAAAAAGAAAACAGGAGGAATAAAATTATGGATAATAAAGGTTTCGTTTACCTTACAAGAGAAAGGTTGCATGAAATAGAAACTGAGCTGAATGATCTCCGCACCAGAGGGAGAAAAGAGGTAGCAGAAAAAATTGCAGAAGCAAGGGCTCACGGAGATTTAAGCGAGAATGCTGAATACGATGCTGCCAAATATGAACAGGAACAGCTTGAAATAAGGATAGCACGGTATGAGGAGATGCTTTCCCGGGTTAAGATAATTTCTGCAGAAGACATGCCATCTGACAAGATATATATACTTCACAATGTAAGACTGCTTGATATGAAAACCAAAGAAGAGTTTTGTTATAAACTTGTTTCACCAGAAGAAGCGGATCTGGATCAGGATAAAATTTCAGTCAGTTCTCCGATAGGCAGGGCATTACTCGGCAGAAAAAAGAATGATGAAGTTGAGATAACTGTTCCGGCCGGAAAACTGAAATACAGAATTCTGGATATTTTTAAGTAAATCCCTCAATGGATAAGGACAAAAGGACCCTTGTAAAAGTTGGTATCACTATACTTGTTTCAATTATCATAGTGCTTTATGGTATAGCTTTTCTTAAAGACCTTAAGTTTGGTATGGAAACTAACACTCTGAGAGTTTATTTCGACAATGTTAACGGACTGAAGGCTGGCGATCCGGTAAGTGTAAACGGTGTTCAGAAAGGGAAGGTTCAGAAGATTGATCTCGTTCCGGGTGATTCGGTTATTGTTGAATTTTCTCTATCAAAGGATGTAACCTTAAAAAAGGATTACAGGATATCAATCTCTATGGTTGAACTGATGAGCGGCAAACAGGTTTATATAAAACCGGGCAGTTCAGATGAGCTGGCTGATATTACAAAACCTCTTTCAGGTGACAAGACTCAGGACATTACTTCGTTAATCGGGACTATGAATGAAATAGGAGGAGATGTCAGGCAGCTGACATCAAGAATGGATACTGCCCTGCATGAACTGTCAGCAGCTGTCAGAAATATAAATCAGATTACAGGTGATGAGGGTTTAAAAAGTAATATCAGAAGTGCCGCCGGAAATTTCAATCTTGCCTCAAGAAACCTGAACCTGCTTATTTCTGAAACGAGAAATAATCTTAATAACCTTACATATAAACTCTCTCATATTGCCTCAAATGTTGACAACACAGTTTCAGACACCAGACCAGAATTAAGACAAACTATGGAGGATATCAGACTTCTGACTTCGAGACTCGATAGCCTTGCACTTAATCTTAATAGCTTTGTTAACGGAACTTTGGATTCAAATTCTACGGTAAAGAGATTGCTTACCGAGGACGATATATATGAAAACCTGAACAAGACTCTTATAAATATCAATAAACTTGTAAGGAAAATTGAGAAAGATGGAGTAAGGCTGAGATTGTTCTAAGTTTCCTAAAATGAAATTATATTAGATAATAATGATCAGAAAAAATTTTGCTTTTCTGATTACCATTCCTCTGATATTACTGTTTCTTTATTATGCCTCTGAATTAAATTCACCTTTCAGAAATTCCACACGTTCAGACAGTCTCCTTTTCAGGTCCGGAGTAACTGGATCCAATGGTATGGTGTCTTCAGCGAGTAAATATGCATCTGAGGTTGGTATTGAAATATTAAAAAATGGAGGTAATGCTGTTGATGCTGCAGTAGCAATGGGATTTACACTTGCAGTTACATATCCTCAGGCGGGGAACATAGGTGGCGGAGGATTTATGGTGATAAGGACAAAAGATATCATCACTACTATTGATTTCAGAGAGAAGGCACCTCTTAAATCTAAAAGGGATATGTTCCTTGATGAAAAAGGGAATTTCCTTCCGGAAAAAAGTCAGATAGGACATCTTTCAGCAGGCGTGCCCGGCTCGGTGGCTGGTCTGCTTTATGCACTTGAAAAGTATGGCACGATGTCAAGAGATCAGGTTATGGAAAAAGCAATAAAGCTTGCTGAAGATGGATTTGAAATTGAAGAAAGATTTGCTGAATCACTTAATTCTAACTTTGATAATTTTAACAGATTTCCTTCTACAAGAAAGGTCTTGCGAAAACTCTGAAGCTAATCATGATCCACGGCAAAGACGGGTTCTATAAAGGTATTACAGCTGATCTTATTGAATCAGAAATGTTAAGAGGTGGAGGAATAATAACAAAAGAAGACCTTGAGGCATACAGTCCTGTTGAGAGGCCTTATGTTCACACAAACTATAAGGGTTACGATGTTTACTCAATGGGACCTCCTTCAAGCGGAGGAATAGCTCTTATCCAGCTACTAAA
>JAOADS010000134.1 GCA_026417195.1 Ignavibacteria bacterium
CAGGCGTAACTCTTACTGTTCTCTAAGCTTGAAGCTTTTCTTGAAGGACCGAATATTTTAAGACCAGCTTTGCGGAAATCATCAACTATTCCCTTCTCAAGAGGCTGTTCCGGACCTACAACTGTCAAATCAATCTTCTCAGCCTGAGCGAATTCAAGAAGTAATTGACAGTCATCAGATTTTATATCTATACATTCGGCAATTTCAGATATACCGGCATTACCCGGTGCAGCATATAGTTTCTTCAGAAAAGGACTTTGCCTTATCTTCCAGCATATAGCATGCTCCCTTCCGCCTGAACCTATTACAAGTACCTTCATCTATTAATTAATTTCTCCGACTCAGGGACAAGTTGATTAAATTCCTCAGCCAACATACCGGCAAGATACTTCCTGTCATATCTTCTGATAAATGATTCATCTGCAGATGGAAGTTGTCCAGATTTATATAAATCATAGAACTTCAAAACAGCATCTGCTATCTGCTTAGATGAATCCGGCTCTGTTATTATAGCTGCTCCGTGTCCTTCCAGTGAATTACGGGCAGTACCTTCCGGAACACATGCAATTATCGGCTTTTTTGTGCCGAAGTATTCATAAAGTTTACCTGTTGAATGCAGATCGCTTTTCGCAGTCTTTTTTATCATCATCCAGAGAACATCTGAATCCATAAGCATTTTAACGCAGTCGGAATGCTTTAAATAACCAGTGTATGTTATCATTGACGAAATTCCATAATCTTCGGCAACTCTTTTATACTTTTCAGGAAACGTACCTATGAACACTGCCTCAATATCCAAGGCTTTTTCTGGATAAGTTTCATTTATTATCTTCAGTGCTTCAAGGAAATACTCAGGAGTATAATAGTTCATAAAACTTCCTGCATAGCTTATACGGAACTTATCTTTAGCTTTCTCTGGCTTAAAACCCAGAAAATCCTCACTGTCAAATCCGTGAGGTATGACACTGATTTTATCTTCTTCAATGAAAGGATATCTTTCAATTAATAATTCCTTTATTCTCTTATTAATGGTGATTACCTTATCTGAAGTATCCAGAACCTTCCTTTCAAGTTTCCCGTGAAGTTTTCTGTGAAAAGCTGTAGGATAAAAATTATTCGGACAATCTGCCCATGAATCCCTGTAATCGGAAACAAGAGGTAAGCCGTACTTTTCTTTAAGTTCACATCCTATAAGGAAATCTGTATAAGGAGGAGCTGTAGCAAATATAAGATCGATTTTATTTTCGGTTATTATTTTCTCACCAAGCTGGACGGCTTTCCTTTTCCAGAAAATCTTTGAGTCTGGAATCAGAAATGTCTGTGAAAGATTACTAAGAAACTTACGGTTTGAATCTTTTTTAAACTCTATAACCTTGTGTCCGTTCCTTTCTGTAATTTCCTTACCTGTTCTGAATATTGTAACACCTGCTTTTCTGGTATCTTCAAGCAAACAATAATCTTCTGCTAAGTAAATTTTCGGACTGACCGTAAGAACATAAGCCTGCCAGCCGTATAAATTCAGATATTTGGCAAACTTTGCAGTCCTCTGAACTCCTCCCATACCCATAGGCGGGAAGTAGTATGATATTATAAGTACTTTTTTCAACTAAATTTTTGTGAAAATGCAAAGTTATCCAAAAATAGTATTTAATTCAATTTACAGAAAAACACCTGAGTAAAAGAATTAATGATAGATATATGTAATGCTCTTATTATTCATGTTATTCATTGTTATTTTGATACTGTTAACTCTTGAATGACGTAAGTGAAGAATCTGACAACAAAACAGAACATAATCCTCAAACAATTCCTGTCATACCCGCGCAAGCGGGTATCTGTTTTTAGATTTGCTCTGACTGTTTAGATTTCCGTGGGAGTTTACCCCCTCGTAAAAAGGGGGCGGGAATGACGTATTCATGCAGGATAACAATAACAGAACCAACACTGTCACTCAAACCATTCCTGTCTCAACCGTTGTTTTTATCATGCCCGCCGCAAGCAGGTATCTGTTTTTAGATCCCCGTCGCCTTGCAAAAGGGGAATGACCTGATGAAAATATCTAAAAGACAAAATGTCAAGGATGTCATAAGATCACAAATCAATCCATTAATCTTTTATCACAGCAAATAAAAATAAAACAATATACTATTTGTCTTGAAACAGCATCAGTATTTTTGAATATTAGTAAAATGAAAAAAATAAAATTCGGACTCATCGGTTGCGGCAGAATCGGTTCACGCCATGCCGAAATCATATCAACAAAAGCAGAATTAATAGCGGTATGTGACATTAAAAACGAAAGAGCTGATGAATTTTCAGGCAAATACAACTGCCGAAAATACTATAATACAGATGATTTACTCAGGAACGAATCAGAAATAGAGGTAATCACAGTTTGCTCACCTAATTATCTTCACGCCGAACATACGATAAAATCTCTGCTCGCANGCAAACATGTTTTATGTGAAAAACCAATGGCACTCTCAACTTATGACTGTCTCAGAATGACAGATACAGCTTCAAAAGTTAATAAGAAACTCTTAATTGTAAAACAAAACAGGTTTAACCCGCCGGTAGCAAAACTGAAGGAATTAATTGATGAAGGAAAAATCGGAAAAATTTTCAACTTTCAGCTTAACTGTTTCTGGAACAGGAATGATGATTACTACAGAAATTCCGACTGGAAAGGCAGGAAATCACTTGACGGAGGAACTCTTTTCACTCAGTTCAGCCATTTTATAGACCTTATGTACTGGATGATGGGAGATATAAAAAAAGTAAAAGCAACCGGCAGGAACTATATGCACAGGACTATAGAATTTGAAGACACCGGTTGTGTTCTGATTGAGTTTGAAAGTGGAGCAATAGGAACAATAAACTACACAGTTAATTCATGTAATAAAAACATGGAGGGCTCAGTAACTATATTCGGGGAAAATGCAACTGTGAAAATCGGAGGACAGTATCTGAATGTTCTTGAATATCAGTCTTTCAGTGACGGTTACAAAATAAAAGATCTGCCCGAGTCACGTCCTGCTAATGATTACGGATTTTATCAGGGTTCTATGAGTAATCACGAAAAAGTTTATGACAATTTAATAGATGTTCTTACAAACAACGGTGTTATAGCAGCCAACGCATATGAAGGAATGAAAACAGTAGAGATAATTGAGAAAATTTATGCAATTATGAACGAAACGTAAATTTGAATCAAAGCTCAGTCTTAACCTGAAAATCGGTTTTAACATATCTTAGAAATTCAATTCTTTTAACTAAATCTTTGATAACGTTTTCTGCATTAAACTTCATTACACTTCTATCTGAAGCCTTTGGAATCATTCTTCTTTCATACAGATCATAAAATTCCAGAACAAGCTCAGAAATCAGCTCCGCATCTTCCGGATCAGCTATCTTCGCTGGATCATAGTCCTTCAGAAGCTGCTTTGATGCACCATCAGGAAGACAGGCAATAATTGGTTTTCCTGAACCTGCATATTCAGACAATTTAAGAGGGGAAGCAACATCAGAGCCTTTACCGGAAGATATTGAAAACCATAAAACATCTGAGAAGACCATATATCTTATTGCTTCTTCGTGGCTTACATAACCCGGATTGAAAACAACATCACTGAGGTTGTATTTCTGTATGAGAGACAGATTTTCTCTTGAAAGTCCTCCGATGAAGCATAGTTCAAATTTAGATCTGAGTTCCGGTCTTTTTGAGAGAACTTTGCCTGCGGCACTCATGAAATATTCAGGTGATGAGAGATCAAAAAAACTTCCGATATGTGTTATTCTGAAAACTTTTTTCTCAGGGAAAGGATTCACAGCGGCATTTTTAAAATCATCCGGGTCAAAAACATGATGAGTTATATGAATATCTTTATGGGTGAGAAAATCATATTCCGAAATAAGATATTCCTTGATTCTCCTGTTAACAGTTACAATCAGGTCAGCATTCTTTACAAGTTCAGCTTCCATTTTCTGATTTCGCAGACGATGATAACCTGTAGGAAAAAATGATGATGCAGAATGTAGCCATGAGTCCCTGTAATCCGCAATAAGCGGGATATTATATTTCTCCTTTAATTCATTAGCTGCTACCAGAACTGAAAACGGAGGAGCAGTTGCAAAAACTGCTTCAATATTACCGCCTTCAATTAATTCTGATGCTATCCTAAGAGATTTTCTTATCCAGCCTTTATGTTCATCGGGTAATCTCCAGAATCTTTGGAAATTCCTGTTGAACCTTCTGTATTTCTCATTAGGTAACGATTTTAGCTTACTTCCGTTAAGGAGATTAGATGAAGGTCCCTTTGTTCTGTGAACTTCTATACCTATCTTTTCACACTCATCAAGCAATAAGTTATCTCTGAAATAGTGGGATTTGGGAGTATTTGTAACAACAACCGGCTGCCAGCCTAAAGTTTTGAAATATTTACTAAACTTTACAACCCTTACTGCACCGGCAGAACTGACAGGCGGAAAATCATATGCCAGAATCAAAACCTTTTTCATTATTGAATCAGATAATAATCAGTTCCTTTGAGGATTTATTTAAAACATCACATCCGTCCTCTTTAATTAATATATTATCCTCAATCCTCACTCCTCCCAGGTTCTCTATATATATACCCGGTTCTATAGTTATAACAGTACCGGCATTCAAGACAACATCACTTCTCCAGCTGACTGATGGCTGCTCATGGACTTCTATTCCGAGACCGTGACCAAGACCATGACCAAACTTTTCACCGTAACCTGAAGACGTAATAAATTCTCTGGCAACCTGATCCAGCTCATTCGTTTTTATACCGGCTTTAGCTGCATATATAGCTTTTTTGTGTGCGTCATGTACTATATCATAGATTTTCTTCAGCTCCTCATCAGGTTCTCCCAGCGAAATAGTTCTTGTAAGGTCTGAACAAAATCCGTTATATACACAACCGAAATCAAGAGTGACCATCTCACCGCTTTCAATTACCTTGTCAGAAGCTATTCCGTGCGGTAAGGCTCCGCGCCATCCGGAAGCTACTATAGGATCAAATGCATCTTTTTCAGCTCCGTATTTCTTGTGAAGATAAGATATCTCTGCTGACACTTCCCTTTCCGTCATTCCCGGCTTGATAAAATCAAGTAATTTATGAAAAACTCTCTCTGAGATATCAACAGCTCTTCTCATAAGTAATAATTCATCAGCGGTTTTTATTACTGTAAACTCTTCAAGTTTCAGTTTCTGTGGAATAAACTCTGCAAGAGGGTTATTGTTCTTCAACCTGTTAAGTCCGTCAATGGTAGTATGGGTTGACTCAAAATAAACTGATTTTATCTCATTCCCGGATATTACTTTCTTAAGTTCCTCATCTGCATTGTAATTTACAATGATCTCAAAACCTTTAACCTGTATTGCAGATTGCTCTTTATATCTGAAGTCTGTGAAGAAAAAATTCTTATTCCTGGTAATCAGCAAAGCTGCTGAGGATCCGGAAAATCCCGATATGTATCTTACATTCGGAATATGTGTTACTAAGAATGCATCAACTCCGGTATCCGATAAATATTGTTTTATTTTCTCAGCTCTGGTCATTAAATTATATTTTAAGGTTCAATTAGAGAGATTTTATTTCATTCACAAGTTTCTGCAGTGAGGCTTTTGCATCTCCGAAAAGCATTCTTGTCTGAGGATAGAAAAACAGTTCGTTTTCTATTCCTGCATACCCCGCCCCCATAGAACGTTTCATGACTATAACATTTTTTGATTTATCCACATCCAGTATAGGCATTCCGTAAATCGGGCTTGATACATCCGTTCTCGCTGCTGGATTCACAACATCATTTGCACCGATTATTACTGAAACATCAACAGATGACATCTGATTATTTGCTTCTTCCATTTCAAGCAGTTTGTCATACGGAACATCAGCTTCAGCAAGTAAGACGTTCATATGCCCCGGCATTCTTCCTGCAACCGGATGAATTGCAT
>JAOADS010000135.1 GCA_026417195.1 Ignavibacteria bacterium
TTATTGCAGAGTTAATTCCGACAAGCTGGCCGTTTATGTCAACAAGGGCACCGCCGCTGTTTCCCGGGTTAATGGCTGCATCAGTCTGAATGAAGTTCTCTATTGCATATCCTCCGCCTCCGATACCGATATTTCTTCCAAGAGCACTTACTATTCCGGCAGTAACAGTATAATTAAGCCCGAGAGGGTTTCCGATGGCAAGCACCCACTGTCCCACCTGAACATTATCAGAATTTCCGAGTGAAATTACTGGCAGATCATTTGCTTCAATTTTTATTACTGCAAGATCTGTATTCTCATCTGTTCCGATAATTTTCGCATCGAACTCTCTCTTATCAGTAAGAGTTACCCTGATCTGGCTATTACCGGCTCCCTTCACAACATGATGATTTGTTACTATATAACCGTCCTTTGATATAATAACACCGGAGCCACTTCCCATCTGGGGACCGGGATCCGGCATTTCAAAATCGGGACCAAAGAAAAATCTAAACGGATCGTTCCCCTCTGGCTGCTTTTTATCATCTTTGGGACGGGAGGATTTCACTTCTATGTAAACAACTGTGGGAGTAACTGCTTTACTGATTTCAACAAATGCATCATTGAGGCTTTTTACATCGGGATTAACTGTAATAGGTGGAGTAGTATTAAACTCAATCTGAGTGTCTGAGTGTACTACTTTAACACCGCTGAAGTTAGCTATAAGTGCAGCGCCAAAAATGATTGAAAGAAGGACAACAAAACCAGCTGCAATTATTGATTTCTTTGACATTTTTTACTCCTGTTACTTTTTTATTTTTAATTTATATTTCAAGAAGTTTTATAATCAGAATTTTCCAAAACAGTTTTTGAAATACTTTTCCAGAAAATTATTCATGACCGTCTCCTGATGTTTTGAAATATTAAGCTTTGAGATTATTTCAAAGTTCCCTGAACTGAATTCCCCCAGCACCCTTATATCTCCGGGCATAATAGCCTGTCCGTAAAAATACAATTCCTTGCCCTTTTTTGCAATATTCTGACTTAATTCCCTTTCAATGTCAACAGAAAAACCCTGAATTTCTGCAAATTTAAACTCAAAATAAATTAACACATTAGAGAAATTTTTAGTTGCATCGTTGAGAATTTTAAGGCAATTTACTGTAAGCTGGAAAAGTTTCTCATTCTCATGATTTTCGGGTAAGTACCTGTTTATTAATTCAACTATTTTGAAGCCAAGCTTCATCTTATCATAGGATTCGGATATAGAAGGAAATCCGTTTATATACTCACCAGATGATATTAAATGAAGTCCGCCATTCTTCCTGTAATATGTATGGAGGCTGACATATGCCATAGTTTGCAGTATCCCTCCCCATTTCGTTTTGCCTGTCCTGACACCTTTTGCAATACCTCTTAATTTACCGTGAGTTCTGGAAAAGAAAGTAACTATCCTGCTTGTTTCTCGGAAATCTGTACACTTTAATATTACAGATTCAAGTTTATGCAAAGACATTGGATCAGCTATCTGCTTCTTTATTTACAGACTGAATATACGAACTGAACATATGTCTTATTCCCTTAAAATCATATGGCGGATAATGAATTCTGTATTCAGTTATAATTGCACTAACGAGCTTATTCGGAACAAGGTCAAAAGCCGGGTTAATAACCGGAAATTTCCTGCTTATGATCCTGTGCCCCATAAATGTTTTTACCTCGTCCTCATCACGTTCTTCAATTTCAACATTTCCTCCCTCTTCAGTTTCAAAGTCTATTGTTGAACCGGGAGCTGCAACATAAAAGGGAATTTTATGATAAAAGGAATTAACAGCAAGCGAATAGCTGCCTACCTTATTTACAACATCTCCGTTTAAAGTTATTCTGTCTGCACCGGTGATAACACAATCAACCTCACCTTCCCTCATAAGATCAGCAGCCACAGAGTCAACTATTATTTTGAAATCAACTCCGTTTTCTGCAAGCTCATATGCAGTTAGTCTTGAACCCTGAAGCATTGGTCTGGTCTCACATACATAGACAAATACTTTTTTACCAAGTTTCAAAGCTGTATATACAATACTTAGTGCCGTTCCCTTACCTCCTGTAGCAAGTTCCCCAGCATTGCATATGGTTAAGATTTTCATATCATCTCCTATGAGTTCCGAGCCGTTCAGTCCAATTTTTGAACACATTTCCACGTCTTCATCAAAAATTCTATCTGCTTCCATAAGAAGCATATCTTCAATTTCCTCAAATTCCCTGTCTGAATTCTCATTGAAAACTTTCTCCATTCTGTCAATTGCATAAAAAAGATTTCTTGCTGTAGGTCTTGAATTCCTCAGCATCTCACAAACCTTATTGAAATGAATCTCAAAATTCTTTCTGTTTTCTCCTTTGAAATAATGAACTGCAAGCACTATTGCATAAGCTGCAGCTATTCCTATAAGAGGTGCACCTCTGATTTTAAGAGAGGATATAGCTTCACAAACATCTTTGTAATCCTTTGTTCTGATGTACTTCTCCTTTAAAGGCAGGAGGCTCTGGTCAAGAAAAATAATTTCATGTTTGTTAGTATATTCTATCTTGG